>JAEZBP010000766.1 GCA_023427125.1 Pseudomonadota bacterium
GCCGTGGCGCCAGCTGCGCCCCCGCCACGGTGCGGAAGCGACCCGCGCCGCCGAAGCACACGACCTCGTCTCCCACCTGCCAAGGCCCCGCGCCGTCACCGACGCGGACGACGACCCCGACGGCCGCCGCTCCGAAGCGGTCGGCGTACAGCGCGCGGGCGTCAGGTCCGAGCCGATCGAGCGCCAGCAGCCGGTCGGCAGCGTCCACTCGCATGACGTCCGCCCGCACCTCCACCTCTCCCACGCCCGGCTCGCGCCGGGTGCGCTCGTGCCAGACGGCGGTGGCCGTGTCCCCCGGCCGCTCCACGATCAGCTCGAAGGGCGTGCTCGGACCGGCGGCGATCACGCTCGGCGCCGGGTGCTGTGCCTCGACGAGCCGGTTGACCCAGCGACCCGATGCGCGCAGCGCGACGTCGGTCTCGGGGCTGTCCCCGAGCAGCTCCGCGCAAGCCTCATTCGCGAGGAGCTGGGGCGCTCGGTCGTCGAGATCGAGGAGGACCGGCCGGAGGGACGGGTGCTCGACGGCGGCGACGCGGAGCAGGCCCCAGCCGGCCGCCTGACCGGGGTGGTCGGGGCGCTCCGTCGGCTCGACGCCGTGCGCCTTGCGCGTCACGAGGGCCAAGCGGTGCACATCGCCGCGGCGGGCGAGGTCCAGGACGAGGTGAAGCAGATCGACCGCATCGCGGATCCCCGCGGCGTCGCGCTCGTTCGCTCCACGCTGCAGGCTCCACCCGTAGACCACGCCTCGCAGCTCCGGGATGGACTCGAGCATGGCGCGCACGTCCTCGCCCACACCGCGGCGGATCCCGAAGCCGCGCCCCTGGTCTGGCTCGAAGCGCTCCGCCGGCCGCACCGTCACGACCCGCGCGCCCCTCTCCGTGAGCTCGTGGCGAAGCGCAGGGAGCAGCGCGTCTCCGGCGTCGAAGAGCAGCCACGTGCCGTCGGCGGGTCGCGCCTCCGGCCGCTCCGGAGATCGCTCCCACACGCTCGCGAGGGCGGCCGGCTCGCGCTCGTCGCGAGCCCCGGGTCGGCTCGGGGTGAAGGCGCGCAGGCGCACCTCGTCCAGCTCGATGAGCGGGCTGCCATCGTCGTCGCAGAGGCACACCGACGCGGTGATCGCGCTCCCACCCCTCCGAAGGAGCTGGCCGTGGACGTAGAACGCGCGAGGCAGCGGCGCGTGTACCCGCACCTCACGCACGCCGACCGGGAGGTAGCCGGACGCGCCGACCTCGTCCGGCACGGCGGCGAGCAAGGCCTGCAGTGAGGCGTCGAGCAGGGCAGGGTGGGCCAGGTACTCGTCGGTCGGCTCGAGTGCGCTCGGCGCCTCGACCCGCGCGAGGACCTCGCCGTCACCCACGCGGACGGCCGCGAGCCCACGAAATCGCGGGCCATATCCGAGCCCCAGCGTCTCGAGGCGCCCGTAGAGCTCCTCGACATCGAGGATGTTCGCGCATCGCGCGCCCACGTCGTCGAGCAGCACACGGCGGCAGCGCGGCCGCGTCGGGTGCGCGGCGAGCCGGCCGCTGGCGTGGGCGGACCAGGCCGCGTCCGGATGCGGCGCGCGGCTCCAGACGGTGAAGCGGCCCTGCGCCTCATCGAACGTGAGCTGCAGGGTGGGGGTCTGGTCGACCACCAGCGGCCGCTCGAAGCGCACGTCCGTGAGGACCGTCACGCCGTCGCCCTCGCGCAGGGCGGCCAACGCGAGCTCGATCGAGCCGGCTGCGGGGAAGATCGCGAGATCGTCGACCGCGTGATCAGGCAGCCATGGCTGCCGAGAGGGGGTGAGCTCACCCGACCAGGTCGGCTCGGCGGCTCGGGTGTCCCGCTGCACGAGCGGGTGGCCCGGAGCTCCGAGCCGGTCGTCGCGAATGACCTCCGGCTCCTCCCAGAGCGCCTCTTCATCCCACGGGTACGACGGCAGGTGGACCCGGGCGCCGGACGGCGCGAGCCGCTCCCAGTCGACGTGCACGCCCTCCGTCCACATCTTCGCGAGCGCGCTCCGCATCGTGTCGACCTCGGGGCGACCGCGCCGGAGCGACTCGAAGAGCGTTACGTCGAGGCCGCGCTCCGCGGCGCACTCTCTGATGGCGCCGCCGAGCACGGGGTGCGGCCCGACCTCCAGGAAGGCGGTGAAGCCGTCATCCAGGACCGCGGCCATGGCGTCGTCGAACAGCACCGTGTTGCGGAGGTTCTGCCACCAATAGCCGACGTTCTGGACCGGTTCGTCGAGCCGATGCCCGAGGACGGCCGAGTAGAGCGGCACGGTTGGCGCGGCCGGGTCCAGGCCGCCGAGCGCGGAGGTGAACGGCTCCCTCAGATGCTCCATCTGGTAGCTGTGGTACGCGCAACCGACCTGCAGCACCCGCTGGAAGGCGCCGCGCTTCTCCAGCAGATTGCCCACGTCGGCGAGCGCCACCGGATCGCCGGAGAGGGTGACGGAGCGCGCGCTGTTGATCGCGGCGATGGAGATGCGGTCGGCCCACGGGCGCAGCAAGGGCTCGATCTCCTTCGCACCCAAGCCGGCCGCGAGCATGCCACCGGCGGTGGGCATGTCCCGCTGCAGCATGCACCGGTGGTAGACGAGCTCGAGCGTCTGCTCGAGGGTCAGCGCGCCCGCGACGTGCGCGGCGGTGATCTCCCCGACGCTGTGTCCCACGACTGCGTCCGGCCGCACCCCGTACGCTTCCCAGAGTCGACTGAGCGCCAGCTGAATCACGAAATTGGCGGGCTGAGCTTCCTCCGGTGCCACCATGGGCCCACCGCTCGCGCGTTCGAACAGCCTCTCGCGGAGCGACCAGCCGGCCAGGCGCGTCCAGACTCGATCACAGTCCTCGATCGCTTGGGCCACCACGGGCTCTCGCGCGATGAGCTCCCGGCCCATACCCCAAGACTGCGCGCCCATGCCCGTGAAGACGAACACCAGCCGCCGGGCCTGGTCGCCGTAGACGGCGCCGCGCGCGAGCGCCTGCGCCTCGCCCCTCAGGACCTCGTCGAGCTGCGCGGCCAGCTGCGCCGCGTCAACTCCGACTACGGCCACGCGCTGGCTGAACGCGTCGGTACGATGCGCGAGCGTGTGAGCGAGGTCCGACAGCGACGGCGCGGCCTCTCGAAGAAGCGCCGCGACGTGCTCGGCTCGGCGGATGAGGGCCCGATCGGTCTGGGCCGAGATGGGGAGCACCACCGGGCCCGGCGCCGGCGCGAGGGAGCGCGAGTCGCCGAGGGCGGCCGCTCGCGGCGTGTCTCCCGCTGGGATCGGCTCGTCCGCCGAGGACAGCACCACGTGCGCGTTCGTACCGCCGTAGCCGAAGGAGTTCACCGCCGCGTGCAGCGTGCCCTCGGCGGCCAGCGGCGCGAGCGACCGCGCCACGCGCAACCCGAGCGCGTCGAGGTCGATCTCGGGGTTCAGGGTCTGCAGGTGCAGGTGCGGCGGGACCGCGCGGTGGTTCAGGACCAACACCGCCCGCATGAGGCCCGCGACCCCCGCCGCGCCTTCGAGGTGCCCGATGTTGGTCTTGACCGACCCGACCCAGCAGCGAGCGTCCTCCGAGCGATCCGCGCCGAACACCCCGCCGAGCGATCGAGTCTCGATCGGGTCGCCTACGCGCGTGCCGGTGCCGTGCGCCTCGATGTAGTCGACCGCTCTCGGGCTCAACCCCGCGCGCTGGCACACCGCGCGCGCCAGCGCCTCCTGGGACGCGCCGTTCGGAACCGTGAGGCCTTGGCTGCGACCGTCCTGATTGACGCCGGTCGCCAGCACACGAGCGTAGATGCGGTCGCCGTCCGCCAGGGCATGACGGTACGGCTTGACGACGACGACGCCGGCGCCTTCTCCTCGTCCGTAGCCGTTGGCGCGGCTGTCGAAGGTCAGGCAGCGGCCCTGCGGCGAAAGAAAGCCGCCCTTCGACATCGCCACGAAATACTCGGGACGGAACATCGCGTTGACGCCGCCCGCGAGCGCCATCTCGCACTCACCACGCCACACGGCCTGGCATGCGAGATGGAACGCGACGAGCGAGCTGGAGCACGCGGTGTCGACCGTGAGGCTCGGGCCCGTGAGATCGAAGTGATACGAGATGCGGTTGGCCAGCATCGTCATACCCGCGCTGGCTGCGGTGTGGGCGGAGATGACTTCCCGTGCCGCAGGGGCGAGCCGCTGGATCAGGTTGTCGAGTGTGAACGCACCCACGTACACGCCGACCCGAGTGCCGCGCAGGCGAGTGAGGGGGGCTCCGGCATCCTCGATGGCCTCGTAGGCGACCTTCAGGAGCAGTCGCTGCTGGGGGTCCAAGATCGCGGCCTCGCGGGGAGGAATGCCGAAGAACGCGGGATCGAACGCGGTCAGCCCCTCGCGTAAGAAGCCGCCGTGACGCACATGCGATCGGCCGGGCCGCCCCGGGTCTGGATCGTAGAAACGGCCAACGTCCCAACGGTCCGACGGTACCTCGACGATCGCGTCAACGCCGTCGCGTACGAGCTGCCAATAGGCATCGACGTCCTGCGCGCCGCCGGGGAAACGACAGGCCATCCCGATGATGGCGAGTGCCTCGTCCGGCGCGTGGGGAGTGCCGTTGGCACCTTGGAACTGCATGCATCCCTCCGGTTGGGCCAGACGCTATCATCGCCCGATCTACATGGGAAGTGGATCGCTGAACCGAAACGAACGGCGTGGGCGGCGGATCGCGACAACGAAAGGATGACCGCATCGAACCGCGGGGTGCGTCGGGTCGCGGTGTGACCGAGGGCAGACGCCGATTCGATTCCGGCAGGCGCACGTCGGCGCTCGCGCGAACCGTCGCCGCCGGTCGTCGCCGCCGCTCGTCGCCGCCTGGTCGAGCCCGTCGTTCAGAGCGGGTCGTCCGCCCTGCGCACAGCCTCGGAGGCCGAAATGCCGGGAGCCAAGATCTCTTGGACGAGAAGCGAGAGCGCGAGCGCCGCTCACGAGGAAGATAGTCGGGCGACGGCGCGCTTCATCTCGGCGGCGAGCGCCTCGGCCCGTGCCTCGGTCCGCCTTCACGTTGCGCGTTCTCAGCTCAGAGAGCGTGAAATTCGTTCGGCTCGTACGTGAGACGCCGCGCGGAGCGATCACCCTCGGCTGGACATCGGGGAGTAGCGCCGACTGGACGGAAGGGGTCGCGTAGCTCGGCCGCGCGCTCGCGAAGCGCGCGCCAAGCAAACGAAGCGCGCGTCAGCCGCTCACGAGGGCGGCATCGTCGCGCGGTCCCGGGGGATGATGAAGCTGACCGTGGAGCCCTGGCCGTGGCGGCTCTCGATCTCCACTCGGCCGCCGTGGGCGCGGGCCACGCGATCGACGATCGCG
>JAEZBP010000814.1 GCA_023427125.1 Pseudomonadota bacterium
TCCACGGCGGGCTGCTCCGCCGCCGCGGGCCGCTCGGCGTGCGCCGGGGTCCGGGAGGAGTGCGCGGCCTCGGATCGCCGCTCGGGAGCTGCGGTCTGCGCGGCGACCTCCGTCTCGCCCGCCTCCGCGGTGGCGGCCTGGGCGTGCGCGCTCTCGTGCTCCTCGACGCGCGCCGCCTCGACCTCCGCCGGCGTGGGATCCGGGGCGGCCTCCTCGAGCACGGGAGGAGGCTCGACCGGCGGCTCGCTCATCCCGAGCGCCTCGCGGATGGCGTCTCCCTGCGTCAGGTACGCGTACGCGCCGCCGGCGACCAGCGCGAGCACGATCCCGATCGCGACGGCGTAGCGCCCGGTGCGGGTGGGCAGCCTCACCGGCTCATCGTCCTCGGGCGCCTCGCGCTCGGTGGGCGCGGTCTCCTCACGGATGGCCGGGCGCGGCTTGCTCCCGGTCTTCTCGACCCGCGTCGTCTCGGCGGCGACCGCCGGCTTGGCGGCGATGCGCGAGAGCTCCATCGCCTCGACGTTCGCGACCATCTCGCGCTTCTGCTCGTGCGCGTCGCGGAAGAGGCTGCCCATCCACTCCGCGACCTCGGCGCCCTCGAAGGGCACGCCCGATCGCGCGATGAAGCCGCGCAGCGCGCGCCCGAGCTCGCGTGCGCTCGAGTAGCGCTCCTCGCGATCGCGACAGAGCGCGCGCTCGGCGATCGTGGCCAGCTCCTCCGGCACCCACGGGCAGCCCTCGGTCGCGCGCGGGATCGGCTCCTGGAGCACGGCCATCGCCGTCGCGACCGCGGAGTCCCGGCGGAAGAGCTGCCTCAAGGTCAGGCACTCCCAGAGGCAGACGCCGAGCGCGAAGACGTCGGCGCGCGCGTCGAGCGGCTCGGCGCGCAGCTGCTCCGGCGCTGCGTACGAGACCTTCCCCTTCATCATCCCGGTGTTGGTCTGGGTCACGCGCTCGAGCGCCTTCGCGCAGCCGAAGTCGACGACCTTCACCGAGCCGTCGTAGGTGACCACCAGGTTCTGCGGCGACACGTCGCGGTGCACGACCTCGAGGCGCTTGCCGTCGGGCCCCGTGAGCGAGTGCGCGGCCTGCAGCCCCTCGCACGCGTCGGCGAGGATGCGCGCCGCCAGGAAGGGCACCGCGGCGAGCAGGTCCTCGTCCTGCTGCGCGGCGATCGCGTTGATCACGTCGATCAGCGGCTCGCCGGGCAGGTACTCCATCGCGAGGAAGTACGTGCCTGCCACCTCGCCGAAGTCGAACACGCTGCAGACGTTGGGGTGGCTGATCTGCGAGGCGATCTTGGCCTCGTCGAGGAACATGTCGACGAACGTCTGCTCCTTGGCGAGGTGCGAGTGGATGGTCTTGAGGGCGACTACCCGCTCGAGCCCCGCGGCCAGGCGCATCCGGGCGAGGTACACCGTCGCCATCCCGCCCGCCCCGAGCTCGCGACAGAGCGTGAACCTCCCGAGCGAGAAGGGCAGCGTCGGGTGCAGCGACTGCGCGCGCTCCGGATCGGGCTCGGCTTGGGAGGGAGGCATCGTCGACCGATGGTGGCCAGTGTAGCCCCGTCGAACCGCGCAGAGAACGCCCAACGCTCCCGCCCCGTCCGGGGACCGACCCGCTACGCTGCGGTCGGAGAAGCAGCGCCGCGATGACGTCGAACGCGCCCCTTCAGCTCTTCGGGTCCGACCTCACGGTGACGCGGCTCGACGCGCGCATGCGCGCTGTCGGCTACGAGCTCGACGAGCACGGTCCTGATGACGACCGCACGTATCGCTGTCCTTGGCGACCCGCTTCCTTGGTCGTCCACTGTCACCGCGAGTGGTGCATCGACGGGGAGAACCAGACCGATACCCGCATCGAGCTGCGCGAGGACGACGATCGGGTCGGCGTAGTCGACGTGGAGTGGCTCGCTCGCCAGAAGCTCCACGCGCCGCTGCGAGAAGTGATCGTGGACGAGATCGTGCGCATCGCCGCCTGGCTCACCGGCAAGCGCGCATGACCGGCTCGAGCTCTTCGCGAGCACCGCGTGCCTCGCGCGGGTCTTGACGAGCACGTCTCGCATCGATTGTTCGTAACCGTGCGGAATTACTTATATCTGGGCGATCTTAAGATGCCGCGGGACGATCTTAAGATGCCGCGGGACGATCCGAAGGCGCGGCCGGACAATCCTGTGATTACCGCCGGACGTTCCGAAAGTGCCGCCGGACGTTCCGAAAGTGCCGCCGGACGTTCCGGAAGTGCCGCCGGACGATCCGGAAAGACCGCCGGACGATCCGGAAATACCGCCGGACGTTCCGGAAATGCCGCCGGACGTTCCGGGAGCGCTTCCGGTCGACCCGAGAGCGCTCGCGGTCGATCCGGAGACGACCGCGACCGACCCGAGGAGGCTGCCGGCGGACCGGGCCATGTCACGGGCGAGCCGCTCTTCCGAACGATGCGTGAGCGAGCTCGGATCCGGGGGCGAGGCTCGGGCGGGGATCACGCGGGTGGGCCCCTGCTACGATCACCGCCGTGGCCCGCACCGAGCACACGCCGGCGGTGATGCTCCGATCGATCGCGTACGGCGAGGCGGATCGGATCGTGACGCTGCTGACCGAGAGCCGGGGCAAGGTGTCGCTGATCGCGCGCGGGGCGCGCAAGAGCGCGCGGCGCTTCGCGGGGGCGCTCGAGCCCTACGCGCTGATCGAGGCGGAGATCGCGATGGGCAGCGGCGATCTCGGGCGGCTCGCGCAGGCTCGGGTCATGCGCGCGTTCCCGGGGGTGCTGGCCGATCTCGAGCGGATGAGCGTGGCCGCCGCCGGGCTCGAGCTGGTGCGCGAGGCCATCCCGGAGCGCGAGCCCGAGGCGCGCTTGCTGCCCACGATCGAGCGCTTCTTCGAGCTGGCGTCGGAGCGGGCGACCGACGAGCTGCGCGTCGCGTTCGCGCTGCGGGTGCTGGCGCTGGTCGGGCTCGGGCCGAACCTCGCGGCGTGCGGGCGATGCTCGCGGGGGGCGCCGCCCGGCAAGGCGGGGCTCTTCGATCCGGCGCTCGGTGCGCTCGTGTGCCGGGCCTGCGGCGGCGGGCCGATCAAGCTCTCGGGGGCGCTGCGCGCGCACATGATCCGGAGCGCGACGCGCGCCTGGGACGAGGAGGCCTGCGCCCGCTGGGACGAGGATCGCGCGGCCCGAGGCGCGCTCGACGAGCTGCTCGCGCGGCACCTCTCGCATCGCCTGCGCGGCGCCGATCTCGTGGCGCAGGTGCGCGAGGTGCGGCAGGTCTATGCTCGCGCCGACACCCGCAAGGAGGACTGAAGCGATGAGCCAGCCGACCCCGGTCGAGCTGCGCGCCCCCGAGGGCGCGCGTCTGATGGAGATCGAGTGGAGCGACGGTGTGACGACCGCGTACCGGCACGCGGTGTTGCGCGGGTTCTGCCCCTGCGCGCACTGCCAGGGCCACCACGGTCCGGTCGCGTTCGTCGAGGGGGTGGGCAGCCCGGCGCTGCGCGACATCGAGGAGGTCGGCAACTACGCCGTCCGCCTCACCTGGGCGGACGGACACGCGACCGGCATCTACACCTTCCGCTTCCTCCGGGAGCTGGCGGCCCTCGCCGACGTGCCCCTCGAGCGCCTCGGGGAGCACCGCATGGGGCGCTAAGATCTCGACTTTTCGGCCAGTTTTCTGCGAAGCTGCGGGGTAGCTGGAGGAACGGAAGGTTGATCGCCCGCATCCTGGTCGTCGAAGACTCGAGCGCCATGCGCGCCTTCGTGCGCGCCGCGCTCGAGGAAGCCGCGATGGTGCGCGAGGTGGTCGAGGCGGCGAGCGGCTTCGAGGCGCTGCGCGTGCTCCCGCGCGAGCCCTTCGAGCTCGCCATCGTCGACATCAACATGCCCGACGTGAACGGCCTCGAGCTCATCCGCTTCATGCGGGCCAGCGAGGCGCACAAGAAGACGCCGCTGCTCGTGATCAGCTCGGAGAGCTCGGAGCGCGACCGCGAGAGGGGCCTGACCCTCGGCGCCAACGCCTACCTGGCCAAGCCCTTCACCGCCGACGCGCTCGTCGCCGCGGTGCGCGCGTTGATCCCCGGGGAGGGGAAGGACGACCCCCGGTGAGCGAGGACGAAGGCGACAGCGTTCGTGAAGAGTTCGTCGCGGAGGCGCAGGAGATCATCGAGGCCCTCTCGCGCGATCTCCTGGTGCTCGACGACGGTCAGAAGAAGGGCAGCCCCGACCCCGACCTCGTGAACTCGGTGTTCCGCGGCGTCCACACGCTCAAGGGCATCGCGGGGATGTTCGGCTTCGCCGACCTCGGCGAGATGGCCCACATCCTCGAGGATCTGCTCGACAACCTGCGCCTCGGGCGCGTCGAGCTGAACCAGGAGGTGCTCGACGCGCTCTTCGAGGGCGTCGAGGTGCTGCAGCGCCTGCTCAGCGCCGGGCCGGAGGCGCCGGAGGCCGATCTCGACGGGCTCCGCTCGGCGGTCCACCGCGTCCTGAACCCGCGCAGCGCGCCGGCGACCGACCTCGCGAGCTACGACCTCGACACCGGCGTCCTCTCGGTGCTCACCGAGTACGAGGAGCACCGCCTCCGAACGAACATCGAGCAGGGCGTCCCGCTCTATCGCCTCCGGGTGCGCTTCGCGCTCAGCTCGATCGACAGCGACCTCGAGGAGCTGAAGGCACGCGCCAAGCCCATCGCCGAGATCATCACGTACCTGCCGAGCATGGACGGCGGCGACGACGACGCGATCGATCTCGAGGTGCTCCTCGCGAGCCGGCTGGCGATCGAGGATCTCACCGAGCAGCTCAGCGGCGAGCACGAAGCCGAGATCGAGCCCGTCGCGCGCGGGAAGAAGGGGACGCGCACCGTCCCGCCGCCCTCGCCGACGGGCAAGGACGTGGTCCTCCCGCCGCCCGCGAAGGTGCCGGTGCCCGGCACGGTCGCGCCGCCCGACGCGCCCGCGCGCGACGTGAGCGCCGACTCGCTCTCGGTGCGCTCGGTCGCCAAGACGGTGCGCGTCGACATCGGCAAGCTCGATCACCTGATGAACGTGGTCGGCGAGCTCGCGATCGTGCGGAGCGCGGTCGGCAAGGTGCTCGAGCGCGTGCGCGGCGCGCCGGAGCTCCGGCAGCTCGTCGCGGAGATGCACCGCATCCATCGCCAGTTCGAGCGGCACCTCGACGATCTCCAGGACGGCATCCTCGACGTGCGCATGGTGCCGCTCGGGCAGACCTTCGATCGCCTCGCGCGGGCGGTGCGGCAGGTCGCGCGCGATCACGGCAAGGACGTGCGCCTGATCGTGAGCGGCGCCGACACCGAGGTCGACAAGCTCATCGTCGAGGAGCTGGCCGATCCGCTCCTCCACATCATCCGCAACGCGGTCGATCACGGCATCGAGCGCGCCGAGGCGCGCGAGCGCGTGGGCAAGCCGGCGACGGGGACGCTGGCGCTCAACGCCTACCAGAAGGGCAACCACGTCGTCATCGAGATCGAGGACGACGGCGCCGGCATGGACGATGAGCGCATCCTCCAAGCCGCGGTGGCGCGGGGCAGCGTGAGCGCGGAGAGCGGCGGCGACATGAGCCGCGCGGAGAAGCTCGCGCTCATCTTCCTCCCCGGCGTCAGCACCGCCGCGTCGGTGAGCGATCTCTCCGGCCGCGGCGTCGGCATGGACGTCGTCAAGACGCACATCTCGCGGCTCGGCGGCGTCGTCGATGTGCAGAGCCAGCTCGAGATCGGCACGAAGTTCACGATCACGCTGCCGATCACGCTCGCGATCATCAGCGCCCTCGTCGTGAGGGTGGTCGGGCGCACCTACTGCATCCCCCTGACGGTCGTGCAGGAGGCGCTGGTGCTCGATCCGAAGGAGGTCCGGCGCGTGGAGGCCTACGAGGTGATCACGCTGCGCGGCGCCACGCTGCCGATCGTGCGTCTCGACAAGCACTTCGGGCTCGAGGCGCTCGAGCCGAGCGGCAAGGAGTACGTCGTGGTGACCGCGCTCGGCCACCGGCGGCTCGGCCTCGTGGTCTCGGGCCTCGAGGGGCAGCAGGACATCATCATCAAGGCGCTCGGCAAGAGCCTCTCCGACGTGCGCGGCTTCTCAGGCGCGACCGACCTCGGCGATCAGCGAGTGGTGCTCGTGCTCGACGCCGCCGCGCTCCTCGACGACGTGCTGACGGGCACGGAGGTGCGCGCGGCGCTGGGGGCCCTCTCGTGAGCGGCCCGATCGCGCGCCGCGACACCGTCGTCCCCGCGGCCAGGTCCGTGGCGAGCAAGGGCCGGCGCGGCCGCGAGGAGGTGCGCGAGTTCCTCGCGTTCGAGCTCGCCAAAGAGCGCTTCGCGCTGCCGCTCGCGTCCGTGCGCGAGATCCTGAAGCTCGCGCCGATCACCGAGGTGCCGCGCGCCCGCTCGCACGTGCTCGGCATCCTCTCGGTGCGCGGCCGCATCACGACCGTGCTCGATCTGAGGCGCCGGCTCCGCATGTCGGCGGCCCCTCCGACGAAGTCGAGCCGCATCCTGCTCGTCGCCGGCGGCGACGAGGTGGTCGGGCTGCTGGTCGATCAGGTGGATCAGGTGGTCCGCCTGCAGGACGAGGAGATCGAGCTCGCGGCCGTCGTGGCCGGCGATCTCTCGGAGTACGTGCTCGGCATCGGGCGCCCCGGGAGCGCCGAGCGGCGCGAGGACACCGACATCTTGATCCTCCTCGATCCGGATCCGCTCCTGAAGAGGTGAAGCCGTGGCGAGCCTGGCCAGACGCAGAGCGGATCGCAGCAAGAACCTCGTGGGCTTCACGATCGCCGACGTGCACTACGCGATCGACATCCTGCGCGTCCGCGAGATCCTGAACCCGCTCCCGATCGTCCCCCTGCCCCACGCGCCGGCGGCGGTGCTCGGCGTCGCCGACCATCGCGGCGAGGTGGTGCCGATCCTCGAGGTGCGCCGGCGCTTCGGCCTCGCGACGGCGCTCGCGACGCGGCGCACCAAGTGGATCGTGGTCGAGCTCGGCGACCGCCTGGTCGGGCTGGTGGTGGACTCGGTCACCGACGTCTTCGGCGCCGGAGAGCCCGATCAGCGCAGCGTCCCCGAGATCGGCGTCGGCGACGCGGCCCGCGGGATCGCCGCCGTCTACTCGTACGGCGGCAACCTCGTCTTCGTGCTCGACGTCGATCGCATCGCCGCGGTGGCCGAGGTGCTCGACATGAACGCGCTCTCGGCGATGGTGGGGAGCCGGAAGTGAGCCCGCGGATCGAGGACGCGCTCCGTAGCGATGATCCCGAGGTGCGCCGCCGCGCGGTGGCCGCCCTGCCGCACGACGACTCGCCCGAGCGCGAGGCTCACCTCGTGCGCGCGCTCGGCGACGTGGACTGGCGCGTGCGGAAGGAGGCCGCGCGCGTCGCGAGCG
The DNA here is from genome assembly GCA_023427125.1 of Pseudomonadota bacterium. Taxonomy (GTDB): domain Bacteria; phylum Myxococcota_A; class Polyangia; order Polyangiales; family Sandaracinaceae; genus JAEZBP01. The sequence goes on from JAEZBP010000814.1 coordinate 7,383, forward strand.
AGGTCGAGTGGGAGCTCGTCTCGGCGCTGGTCGGCGCGCTCTGTCAGGGCGAGAACGTGGGCCTCCGCAACGCGGCGCTCGAGGTGCTCGAGCGGCTCGGCCCGCGCGCCGCGAGCCCGCTCCTCGAGGCCCTGCCTCGCGTGCCCGAGACCGCGCGCAAGTTCGTGGTGGCCGCCCTCGGCTTCGCGGGCGCGGCGGGCGTCGACGAGCTCGCGGCGCTCTCGAGCGATCGCGACGCGAACACCGCGCAGGCGGCGCTCGAGGCGCTGGCAAAGGTCGGGGGCCCGCGCGCGGAGGACGCGCTGCGCGCTCACCTCGCGTCAGCCGATCCGGTGCAGCGGCTCGCGGCGCTCGAGGGCCTCGAGCGGCTCGAGGCCCAGGTGGCTCTCTCGGACCTCGAGCCGCTCCTCGCCGATCGACTGGTGCGCCGGCTCGCGCTCCGGCTCCTCGCCTTCAGCGACGATCTCGGCGCGGTGCGCGCGCTCTTCGGCGCGCTCGACGACACCGGCGTGTCGGCCTCCGAGGCCGCGATCGCCCTCGGCCGGCTGCTCGAGCGCGGAGGCCCGCCGGCCCGCGAGGTCGCCTCGGTGGCGCGCACGGTCGACGCGAAGACGCGCGACACCTTGCGCTCGCTCGCCGAGCGCGGGCGCGAGCCGGTCAAG
>JAEZBP010000855.1 GCA_023427125.1 Pseudomonadota bacterium
ACCAAGCGTCCTCGACGAGCTACGGCCTGCCCCTGGCGCCCTCGTGAATAATCCGGGCTAGATGACCGAGCGCGATTCGGCGACACACGCCCCAACCGTTCGTGCTGAGCGAGCCATCGCCGAAGGCGATGGGGCAGTCGAAGCACGCCGGCGGTCGGGTCGCCCTTCGACGACGGTCGAGCCTTGGGCTCGCCCTCGCTCAGGGCGAACGGTGGGACGCGCGCTTCATGTCTCCGAATCGTGTTCGGTCATCAGATGTCCCTCTCGCGCGGTGAGCAGACCGAACGCGCGATCATTAGTGATTGCGGGAAGGCGAGAGGCGGGAAGTAAGAAAGCTCAATTCTTCCTACCTTCCCGTCTTCCCGCCGTCCCGCTCTAAACGCGGATCGAGCCTCCAAGAGGATCAGGGCGAAGCGCAGGTGAGCGGCCGCGCCCCCGCGTAGCGCACGCGGGGGTTGGCCGGATCGTAGACCGCGAGCGGAGAGAGCGTCCCTCCGTGCCGCACCAGCTCGGCGGCCATCGCGTCGCGCACGTCCTGGTTTTCGGTGGTCACGCGGTCTCGCGGGAGCGCGCCGATCGCGCCCTCCCCGCTCGTCGCCAGATAATCGGTCATCGCCACCGTGAGCTCGCGCCCCGAAGGGAGCGGCCGGCCGCGCTCATCGAGGACGCGCACCTCGAGCGCGCCGCCCTGGCACGCGGCCTCGACCCGCACGCCGCTCACCGAGAAGAAGCCGCCCGTGCCCGCGAGGTTCTCCCTCAAGACGGCCGCGAGCTCTCGGACGCTCATCCGCACCAGCGCGAAGCGGTTGTCGAAGGGGCTCGCTTGGTAGAGCGCGCCGTAGGTCAGCGGGCCGGCCGGCAGATCCGCGCGCAGGCCGCCGCCGTTGGTGATCGCGACGTCGGCGTCCGGGTGGGCGGCGCGCATCAGGTCGGTGAAGAGGTTCCCGAGCGGCGACTCTTCCCCGTACGACGCCGTGACGCTCGCCTCGAGGGTCACGCCGAGCGGCCGCTCCTGCGCGGCGCGCGCGTGCTCGAGCGCCGGCGCGATCAGCTCGGCGATGCCCTCGTCGAGCGCCACCTCGCGGCCCTCGTAGCTGCCGGGCAGGCAGCTTCCGTCGTTGAACGAACCCTCCGCGCAGAGCGCGCGAGGCGGATGGACGTGAGAGCCGATCACGCCGCGCTCCGGATCCACCATCAGATCCACGCGCCCGAACGCGCGGCCGTACGAATAGGACTCGATGATCGGGATCTCGTTGACCACGTGCGCCACGCCCGCGTGGGTGTGCCCGCCGACGATCGCGTCGACGGCCCCCGCCGGCAGCGCGCGCGCGACCTCGAAGATCTCCTCGCTCGGATCGCACGAGCTGAGATCGCGCGGGTCGTCGAAGCGCTCGCACGCGCCGCCCGCGTGCGCAGCCACGAGCACGACGTCCGCGCCCCGCGCGCGCAGGGCCGCCGCCTCCCGCTCGATCGCAGCGGCGAGCGGCGCCATCCGCAGGTCGCGCACGTTCGCGGTGTTGGTCGTCGTCAGCGTGTGCTCGGTCGTGACGCCGATCACCCCGACGCCGATCCCGCCGCGCTCGAAGAGCACCGAGGGCGCGACGCGCTCCCAGTCGATCGGCGCGCCCTCGGCCGTGAGGAGGTTCGCGCTGAGCAGCGGGAAGCGCGCCTCTCGGGCGCGGGCGAGCAGCGCGCCGCGCGGATCGTCGCTCTCGGAGCGCGGCGTCGAGGCCTCGCCGACCGGGCCGTAGTCGAACTCGTGGTTGCCGATCGTCGCCGCGTCGTAGCCGAGCGCGCCGTAGGCCGCGATGACCGGCGCGCCCTCGGCGAGGTTCGACTCCAGCGTGCCCTGGAACATGTCACCGCCGTCGAGCAGGACGAGGCCGCCGTCCTCCTGCCTCACGCCGCGCAGGATTCGCAGGTAGCCCGCGAGCACCGGCAGCGCGCGCAGGTGCCCGTGCAGATCGTTCGTGCCGATCACGGTGATCGTGACCGGGCGCGGAGGCGGCGCCGCCGGCGGGGGCGACGCCGCGCCGCAGGCGATCAGGACCAGCGCGGCGAAAGAGAGCGAGTGCTTCATGGGGCCGCGCATCATACGAGGTCTGTGGCGTGAAGCAGGAGGATCCCCGTGCTACACGCCGCGCCGTGAGTCTGGTCGTCCTCGAGCACGTGACCTTGCACTTCGGTGGGAGGCGCATCGTCGAAGATCTGAGCATGCGGATCGCCGAGGGCGATCGCATCGGCCTCATCGGGCCGAACGGCTCGGGCAAGACGACGCTGCTGCGCCTCATCGCGCGCGATCAGGCGCCCGATGGCGGCGCGATTCGCACCGCGCGCGGCGTGCGCGTCGGCTGGCTCCCCCAGGACATCACGATCGAGGGCGGCCGCTCGCTGCTCGAGCTGGTGCGCTCGGCGGTGCCCGGGCGCGCGGACCTCGTCGCCGATCTCGCGCAGGCCGAGCAGGACTACGCGGCGACGCTCGAGAGCGGCGACGAAGAGGCGATGATCGAGCAAGCGGCGCGCCTCGGCGAGCTCCACGAGCAGCTCGCGCACTTCGAGACGCGCTTCTCCGATCACGAGGCCAAGCGCATCCTCGCCGGCCTCGGCTTCGAAGAGAGCGACTACGGGCGCGACGTGCTCGAGCTCTCCGGCGGCTGGCGCATGCGCGGCGTGCTCGCCTCGCTCCTCTTCTCGCAGCCCGACGTGCTCCTGCTCGACGAGCCGACCAACCACCTCGACATGCCCTCGGTCGCGTGGTTCAGCGACTTCCTGAAGCGCTACCCGCACCCCTTCGTGCTCATCAGCCACGATCGCGAGTTCCTGAACGAGCAGATCAACCGCATCGCCAGCCTCGAGGTCGAGGGGGTGCGCCAGTACCCCGGCAACTACGAGGCGTACCTCAAGCAGCGCGCCGAGGAGGAGCAGATCCTCGAGAACAAGGCGACGAACCTCGAGCGCGAGCGCGAGAAGGCGATGCAGTTCATCAACCGCTTCCGCGCGCAGGCCACCAAGGCCAAGGCGGTGCAGAGCCGCATCAAGGCGCTCGACAAGATGGAGTCGGTCGAGACCTACCGGAAGCGCCGGGTGATGAGCTTCACCTTCCCGCAGTCGGCGCGCGCCGGGCACGAGGTGGTGAAGCTCCGCGGCGTGCGCAAGGTCTTCGGCGAGCGCGTGGTCCTGCCTCACATCGACGCGACGATCTACCGCGGCGATCGCATCGGCATCATCGGGCCCAACGGCGCCGGCAAGACGACGCTGCTCAAGCTCGTCGCGAGCGAGCTCGCGCTCGACGGCGGCGCGATCGAGCTCGGCCACCAGGTCAAGCCCGGCTACTACGCGCAGCACCACGCCGAGCTCCTCCACCCGAAGAACAGCGTGTACGACGAGGTGGCCGCGCAGAACCGCGAGGTCGGCCAGACCCGCGTGCGCACCGTGCTCGGCGCGTTCCTCTTCAGCGGCGATGACGTCGACAAGAAGATCGGCGTGCTCAGCGGCGGCGAGCGCGCCCGCGTCTCGCTCGCGCGGCTCATGCTCGACCCGGGCAACCTGCTCTTGCTCGACGAGCCGACCAACCACCTCGATCTCGAGAGCTGCGAGAGCCTGATCGAGTCGCTCTCGACCTTCGACGGCACGATGGTCTTCGTCAGCCACAACCGGCAGCTGATCCGCAAGCTCGCGACGAAGATCTGGGCGGTCGACAAGGGCGAGCTCGTCGAGTACCCGGGCAACCTCGACGACTACATGCGCCAGTGGCGCGCGCGCTACGGCGGCGAGGAGGCCGCCGACGCCAAGCCCGCGCCGACCAAGGGGCAGCCTCCCGCGAAGGCCGAGGCGCCGAAGGCGCCGAAGGGCGACACGCGTCCTCCGCCGAAGGCCGAGGAGCCGAAGCCCAAGCTCTCGCGCGAAGACGAGAAGAAGCGCAAGCGCGAGGAGGCCGAGCGGCGCAGCCAGCGCAGCAAGAAGCTCGGTCAGATCGAGAAGAAGGTCAGAGAGCTCGAGGCGCGCATCGCCGAGCTCGAGGAGAAGCAGAAGGAGCGCAACGACAAGCTCTGCGCGCCGGAGGGCTTCGCCGACGACAAGGAGCGCTTCAGCGTGCTGACCGCGCTTCAGGTCGACGCGGAGAAGATCGAGGAGCTCACCATGCGCTGGGAGAAGGCGCAGGAGGAGCTCGATCAGGCGCAGGCCGAGCTCGCGAAGGAGGGGGCGAGCGCATGAAGATCGGCGAGCTCGAGTGGGGGCGGATCGAGCTCGAGGGCGGCCTCTGTCACTCGACCTGTTGAGCCTTCACATCCTCGCGCGCCCTGTGCGAGGCTCGCGGGCGTGAAGCCCGGGCAGCTGGTAGACGGGCGCTTCCGAGTCGAGGCGGAGGTCGCGATCGGCGGGATGGGCCGCCTCCTGCGCGCGCTGGACACCCACACCGGTCGCGCGGTCGCGCTGAAGGAGATCGCCACGCGCGATGCGTCGGCGGACGAGCGCTTCCGCCGCGAGTCGGCGGTGCTCGCCAAGGTCCGGCACCCCGCCCTCGTGGAGCACGTGGCGCACGGGCACACGGCCGACGGCTCGCCCTACCTCGCGATGGAGTGGCTCGAGGGGCAGGACCTGCGCGCGTTCTTCGGCGGCCGCTCGGAGGTCACCGTGCGCGCGCGCCGCGCGCTCGACCCGCCGCTCTCGGTCGACGGCGCGCTCACGCTGACGCGCCGCATCGCCTCGGCGCTCGCCGAGCTGCACCGGCACGGCGTCGTCCATCGCGACGTGAAGCCCGCGAACATCTTCCTCGTCGACGGCCAGGTCGAGAAGGCGAAGCTCGTCGATCTGGGCGCCGCCGCGCTGAGCGACGCCGAGGCGCTGACGATGACCGGCGCGCTCGTCGGCACGCCGGCCTACATGGCGCCCGAGCAGGTGCGCGCCGAGAGCGCCGCCGGACCGGCCGCCGATGTCTGGTCGCTCGGCTGTGTGCTCTATGAGTCGCTCGCCGGCGTACCCGCGTTCCGCTCGCAGCACGTGATGGCGCTCCTCGCCAAGATCCTCCTCGATCCGCCGCCCTCGATCGCGAGCGTCCGCCCCGACCTGCCTCCGTCGGTGCGCGAGATCCTCGAGCGCTGCCTCGAGAAGGATCCCAGCGCACGCTATCCGAGCGCCGAGGCGCTGCTCGAGGCGCTCGACGCGGTCGATCCGGTGCGCGCGGCAGGGATCTCCCGCCCGCCCACGCCCTCGCTCGGCGGGACCGAGCGACGCGTGCGCTGCGTGGTCGTCGGATCGCTGCCGCCCGTGGCCGACCTCGCCGCCCCGGAGGTGGGGCGCGCGGTCGAGCG
>JAEZBP010000857.1 GCA_023427125.1 Pseudomonadota bacterium
GGTAGCGGGCCACGTGGATCACCGCCCCACCCTCCGGCGCCAGCCTCGCGGTGCTCGAGTGGACGCTCAGGTACGTCGGGCGGTCGACGCCGAGCACGAGCTTCGGGGCGGGCCGCGGCAACGATCGGAGCGCGACGTCCAGGCACGCGGCGCGCACCGGCGTGGCGCTCTCCGCGAAGCGCCGCAGCTCGGCCGGCGCCGCCTCGCCGAGGAGCGACACACTCGCCTTCGGGCTCAGGGTCACGATCACCGCGCCGCACGCGATCCGCTCCCCGTCGACGATCACCGCGCGCACCCGTCCACCCTCGTGCTCGATCGCCTCGACCTTGGCGCGCAGGCGCACCTCGACTCCGAGCTGCCGTGCGCGCTCGGACAGCGCGCCGACGATCTGCTGCCAGCCGCCGTCGAGGTAGCGGACGGCCAAGCCGCCCGCGATCTGCCGGATCGCCACGCCGGCGCTGAGGCGCTCGGGCGCGTGGCTGTAAGTCGCGAGGCGGACGAACGCCTCGGTCACCGCGCGTGCATCGGCGGGAGCGCCGGCGAGCCACTCGCGCACGCTCAGCGCGTCGAGCCGCGCGTCCCTCCGCCCGTAGAGCACCTGCCCGAGGCAGCGTCCGAGCGCCCACTTCCCGGCCAGCGAGAGCGAAGGGTGGCCGAGGACCGAGAGCGCTCCGGTCGGCAGCGGCACCACGCGGCCGCCCATCCGCATCGCGAGCGCCTCGGTGCTCGGGATCTTCCCCTCGGCCTCCACCCCGAGCTCGCCGAGCAGCTGGTGCGCCCTCGGGTAGAGCGCGTGCGGCCCGAGGTTCAGCGCGTAGCCGCCCTCCGTGTCGCTCCGCCCTCGCCCGCCGAGCTCCTTGCCGCGCTCGACCACGATCACCCGCTCGCCCCGCTGCGCCGCGCCCACCGCCGCGGCCAAGCCGGTCAGCCCGCCGCCCACCACCAGAGTCGTGTCCTTCGTCATGTCGATCCGCTCCTCTCGACAGCTCCACGACTCCAGGCGCGCGATCGTTACAACGCGCCACCATGAATCGATCACCGTAGCTGCAGAGCGAGCGCCGCGGAGCTCGGCCGCGCGCGCGTCGGCGCGCGCCAGCAACGGTGTAACGCTCGGGCGGCGCCCGGCGTGACACCGTCGTATGAGGTGTCACGTGATCCCGGAGACGAAGCCGCTCGAGCCGCTCGAGGCGCACCGCAAGGCCGTCTTCGGGCTCTGCTATCGGATGACGGGCTCGGCCGCCGACGCGGAGGATCTCGTCCAGGAGACCTGGTGCCGCGCGCTCGAGCGGCCGCCGGCCGACCGGGACGCGCCGCTCCGGCCGTGGCTCTTCACGGTGGCGACGAACCTGTGCATCGACGCGCTGCGCAAGCGCAAGCGCGAGCGCTACTTCGGGCCGTGGCTGCCTTCCCCGGTCGAGTCCGAGCGCCTCGACGACGTCGAGCCGAGCCCCGAGGCCCGCTACACGGCGCTCGAGAGCGCGTCAGCGGCGTTCCTCCTCGCGCTCGAGGCGCTCGATCCGAAGCAGCGCGCGGTGCTGATCCTGCGCGACGTGCTCGGGATGAGCGGCCCCGAGGCGGCCGAGGTGCTGGCGATCAGCCCCGAGAACGCGCGGGTGATCCTGCACCGCGCCCGCAAGGCGCTCGAGAGCTACGACGCCGAGCGCAACCCGCCGACCGAGCCGACGCGGAGCGCGACGCACCTCGCGCTGCGGCGCTTCATGGCCGCCTTCGCGATGGGCGACTTCGACGCGCTGCGCGAGATCCTGGCCGAGGACTGCCGCACGATCACCGACGCCGCGGGCGAGTACCACGCCGCGGTCCGAGTGGTGCGCGGGCGCGAGCAGGTGATCGAGCTCTACAAGAACGTGATGCGGATGAACGAGCTGCCGACCTGGCTCGAGGAGCGCGACGTCAACGGCCTGCCCGCCATCGCCCTCGAGCGCCCCACGCACGGGAAGCGCTTCGCCTCGCGCATGGTGCTCCAGGTCGAGCTCGATCGCGCCGGCCGCATCGCGCGCGTGTACGGCGTGATGGCGGCCCGGAAGCTCTGCGCCGTCCGCTTCCCCGCGGGCTGAGCTCCTTCACGCGCTGTAGGACGGCGGATCGCTGGCGGGGAACGACTCCAGCCCGGCCTGCTCGACCGGATCGTAGAGGGCGTCACGATCGTGCACGACGGCCCCGGCGGCCTCCATGCGATCGAGCGCGCGCTCGCCGCTCGAGGCCTCGATGGGGCGGGTGGCCTCGACGATGACGTGGGTGTCGAAGCCCTCCTTGCGCGCGTCGAGCACCGTCTCGAGCACGCACACGTCGAGCGTGAGCCCGCCGATCCACAACCTCCGAACGGCGTGGCTGCGAAGGTGCGCGGCGAGGCCCGTCTCGTCGAACGCGGAGTGCTGATCGCGATCGAAGCGCGTCCCCTTCGCCACCTTGATCGCGCTCGGCGGCAGCCGGAGCAGCGGATGATAGGCGGCGCCCGGCGTGTCCTGGACGCAGTGCTCGGGCCAGGGCCCCCGCGGCGCGAACGAGGGGTGCTCGGGCGGGTGCCAGTCGCGCGAGGCGACGATCGGGATCCCGCGGCGCTCCGCGACATCGATCCAGCGGTTGAGCACCGCGATCACCGCGTCGCCCTCGGTCACGGGGAGCGCTCCGCCCGCGCAGAAGTCGGTCTGCACGTCGACCACGATCAGCGCGTCGCCGCGCGCGAGCACATCGGC
>JAEZBP010000887.1 GCA_023427125.1 Pseudomonadota bacterium
GCCCCGTGCGGGTCTCCCGCCCGGGGGGAGGGGCTGGTCCACCGCCCCTCCAACCAGCTCAGAAGATCAAGATCGCGCCGGCCGCCGTGAGGACGCCGAACGTGGTCAGGCCGACGCCCTGGTGCACGGTCGCGATGGCCTGCAGCGCGTCGAAGTGGTTGGCGCGGTCGAGCCCGAACCAGTTCTGCCCGACCATGAAGCCGAGGAGCACCTGGGCGATCATGCCGCCGAGGTGGACCCAGCGGAGCGTCTTGTGGAGCTCGAGGTCCGCGCCGGCCGCGCCCTCCGAGGCGCCGAGCGGATCGGGCAGGACGAACGACAGAGCGAAGGTCGTCGCGTAGAGCGCGGTCGTGGCGATCGCGCCGATCCGGTGCGGCCACGGCTCGCCGTAACACTGATCCTGCCCGAAGATGGCGTTGCCGTTCACGCAAGGGTTGTCGGCCTGCGAGCCGAAGAAGCCGTAGAGGTTGTAGTACTGGATGAAGCCGAGCCCGACCGTGACCAGCATCGAGGCCCAGGTGGCGATGCCGAACGCGCGGTGGATGACACCGAGCTCCTGGCGCTGGCGGATCTGGGCGGCCAGCGTGCCCAGCTCGGCGTCGTCCCGGGCGGGCGCCGCCTCCTCCGAGCCGCCGGCGTCTTCCGCGGCGTCCTCGGCGGACGGCACCTCGGCGGCGTCGGCGGACGCCTCGGCGGCCTCGTCGACCTGCGCGAGCACCGGGAGAGAGAGCGCGCTCGGCGAGGGCGGCGTCAGGCTGAGGCCGAAGAAGGGGGTCGCGAGCACGAAGAGGGCGGAGAGGAACGACACGGGACGGCACCTCGCTTCGAGGCCAAGCGTACACGACGAGCCCCCACACGCATCAGGGGTCCTGTCGGGAGGCGGAGAGCCCCGTGGCCGTTACGTGCGCGCGGCGCCGCGAGGGGGCAGGCGTGCGCCGTGCTAACCTCGAAAGGCGATGGCGGAGCCGGCGACGACCCTACGGGCGATGACCCTCGAGGAGTGGGCGGGGCTGGCCGAGGACGAGCCGGGCGAGCTCGTCGACGGTCGGCTCGAGGAGGAGGAAGTGGCGAGCTGGGCCCACGAGATCGTCGTGTCGTGGCTAATCGGGCTGTTTCGTGCGTGGATCGTCCCGCGGGGCGGCTTCGTGCTCGGCTCGGAGACCAAGCTGGCGGTGGGCCCGGCGAGGGGCCGTAAGCCCGATGTCGTGGTCTTCTTCGGCGCCTCGAGCCTGCCGCCTCGCCGCAGCTCGCTCACCCGCACGCCACCCGACATCGTGGTCGAGGTCGTCACCAACACCCCGCGCGACGCCCGGCGGGATCGGGTCGAGAAGAAGCCCGACTACGCCTCGTTCGGCGTCGGACAGTACTGGCTCATCGACCCGGAGGCGCGGACGCTCGAGGTCCTCGCGCCCGACCAGCGCGGCCGCTTCGTCGAGGTGCTCGCGCAGGCCGAGGGCACCCACGAGGTCGCGGGCTGCGAGGGGCTCGTGGTCGACCTCGACGCGCTCTGGGCCGAGCTCGAGCGCTGGCCGGAGGAGTGAGCTCTACCGGCTCAGCGATCTCACGCCGGCCTTGAAGACCTTGCCCGGCAGCTCGTGGCCGACGACGGCCGCGGCGACCTGCCCCGCCCGCACGAGCTTGTCGAGATCGACCCCCGTCTCGATGCCCATGCCCTCCAGCATGTAGACGAGATCCTCGGTCGCGACGTTGCCGGCGGCGCCGGGCGCGTAGGGGCAGCCGCCGAGGCCGCCGACCGACGCGTCGAACGTGCGGATGCCCATCTCGAGGCCGATCACGATGTTCGCCAGCGCGGTGCCCCGCGTGTCGTGCATGTGCAGCGCGAGCTCTTCGGCCGGCAGCTCGCCGAGGAAGAGCTCGAGGATGCGCTTGGTCTGCACCGGCGTGCCGACGCCGATCGTGTCGCCGAGCGAGATCTGATAGCAGCCCTGCTCGAGCAGGGTGCGCGCGATGCGCAGCCCCGCGCGCGGATCGACCTCGCCCTCGTAGGGGCAGCCCCAGAGCGTCGAGACGTAGCCCCGCACCTTGAGCCCCTCGGCCACCGCCGGCGCGATCACGTCGCGGAAGCCGCGGAGCGTGTCCTCGACGGTCTTGTTCACGTTCTTGCGGTTGTGCGTCTCGCTCGCGCTGATGAAGACCGCGATCTCCTTCATCCCCGCGGCGAGCGCCCGCTCGAGGCCGCGCGCGTTCGGACAGAGCGCGCTGAAGCTCACGCCGGGCGGCGCCTCCACCAGCCGCGCGATCTCGTCGCCGTCGGCGAGCTGAGGCACCCACTTCGGCGAGACGAAGCTGGTGATCTCGACGCGCTCGAGCCCCGCGGCGACCAGCGCCTCGATCAGCCGCGCCTTGCGGGTCGTCGGCACGGTGACCGCCTCGTTCTGGAGGCCGTCGCGCGGCGAGACCTCGTAGATCGACACCTCGGCGGGGAGCTGATCGAGGAGGGCCATCGACCGGGATCTCGTGCGCCTCGGCCCTCCCCGTCAAGCACCCCCGGCGCGTACACTCACACCCCATGTCGCGCGCCCTCCTCTTCTTCCTCGTCGCGCTCACCGCCTGCGACGCCCCCGCGGCCCCCGCCGCCGCCGCGAACGACGCCGCGCCGGACGGCGGGCCGACCTGCACCGAGCTGAGCTGGGATCCCGCCTCGGGCGCGCTCACCCGCTGGCCGGAGCCTCTGCTCGTCACCGGCGACGCCACCACCGAGACCGGGCTGCGCCTGCGCTTCGAGGAGGAGGCGTACCCCGATCTGACCCGCCGCTTCGCCGGCTACCGCGCGGTCTTCACCGAAGACCTCGGCGAGCTCGACGGCTTCGGGATCAACGCGGAGGCGTTCTTCACGTTCGGCCGCGCGTTCGATCCGGCCGCGCTCCCGAGCGGCGAGACCGCGCCCGCCGACGGCCTCGGCTTCGTCGTGCTCGGGGCGGAGCCCGCCTACGTGGCGGCCCTCACCGAGACGACCGACGAGGGCCGCACCGTGCTGATGGCGCCGATGCGCCCCTTGCCCGCCAAGGCCCGGGTGGCGGCCTTCCTCACCCGCGCGCTCACCCCGGCGGCCGGCGGCTGCCTCGAGCCCTCCCCCGCGATGTCGGCGGTGATCGCGTCGGCCGAGTCCGAGGAGGCGATCGAGGCGCTCGTCACGCTCGGCGCGATCACCTCGGCGAGCGAGCTCGTCGCGCTGACGGTCTTCCCCACCCAGTCGATCGAGGAGGACACCCTCGCGGTGGCCGACGACATCGCGGCCCGCGCGGCCCCGACGCTCATCGACTCTTCGTGCACTGAAGAGCCCCTCTTCGTCCGCTGCGACGCGCGCTTCCTCGCGCAGGACTACCGCGACGAGGACGGCGTCATGCGGCGCGACGCGGGCGCGGCGGCGACGGCGGTCGCGAGCTACGAGGTGCCGGTCACGTTCTGGCTCCCGCGCGAGGGCACGCCGCCCTACCCGACCATCCACTACGGCCACGGGCTGACGGGCGACCACTCGCAGGCCGGGCGGCTCGCGGACTTCGCCGCGCCGGCGGGCTTCGCCACCGTCGCCTCGCCGGCGCTGATGCACGGCACCCACCCGACCAACCCCACCCCGGACGGGAACCAGCTCAACATCGTGATGGGCTTCTTCGCGATCGGCGATCGGCGCGAGCGCGCGCTCCACGGGGGCCGGCTCCGCGATCACTTCCGCCAGACCACCTGGGATCGGCTCCAGCTCACGCGGCTCCTGCAAGCGAGCCCCGACGTCGACGGTGACGGCGAGGCCGACGTGGCCGGCGACAGGCTCACCTACCTCGGCGTGTCGCTCGGCGGCCTGATGGGGCCCGAGCTCTTGGCGACGAGCGACGGCTACGGCGCGGCGGTCCTCGTCGTCCCGGGAGGACGCGTCTCCACCATCATGAGCGACTCCGCGCTCTTCGCCCCCCTGGTCGATCTCCTGCGGCCGCGCGCGACGAGCGACGGCGACGTCCGGCGCTTCTTCCCGGTCCTGCAGACCGTCCTCGACGCCGGCGATCCCGCCAGCTACGGCCCGCACACGCTCACCGATCGCTTCGCGCGGGCGCCCGAGGTGCCGAGCGTCCTCGTCGGCGTGGTGCTCGACGACCAGGTCGTGCCGAACGTCGCCAACTACACGATCGCCCGCGCGCTCCGCGTCCCGATCGTCGAGCCCGTGCTCCGCGAGGCGCCCGGCCTCGAGTCGGTGACCGGCCCGGTGAGCGCCAACTTCGGGGGCGCGACCGCCGGGCTCCTCCAATTCGACTGGATCGGCGACGGGGCGGGCGGCATCGTCGCGGCGACCCACGAGAACGTCGGCGACAGCGACGTCGGCGCCGCCGCCTTCCTCGAGTTCCTGCGCACCCACGATCGCGACGGCCTCGCGGTGATCTCGGATCCCTACGCCGCCATCGACTTCCCGCGCCCTTGAGCTCGCACGCCGCGGCCCCGGCGCTTCGCGCCCTCCCCTTGGCGTCTTGGCGCCGAGCAGCTCAATCAAAGGCTGTCGGTGCCGCGCAGCTCGGCCCGCGCGCTTGCGAAGCACGCGCCGGCCGAGCGGAGCGCACCCTCGACGGGACACCGGGGACGGGAAGCGCCG
>JAEZBP010000906.1 GCA_023427125.1 Pseudomonadota bacterium
GGACGAACGGTGGGGGGCGACCTCGCGATCGATCATCTTGCGCGTACGCGCCCTCTAGCGGCACACGATGCTCTTTCCTCCTCAGCGACCTCACTTCGCCGCGGCGCTCCGCGACGTGACGGCGAGAGCGCCGCGCTCGCGGGCGCTGGCCGCCGCTTCGCTCGGCGAGCCGCCGGAGGGGAGCGAGGAGGCCGCCGTGGAGGCGCTGCTCATCCTCGCCGACGACGCCGACGCGACGGTGCGCGGGGCCGCGATCGCCAGCCTCGGCCGGCTCGGAGACGAGCGAGCGCTCGAGGTGGTGCTCGGTCGCTTCGACGACGGCGATCCGATGGTGCGGCAGATCGCGCTGATCGCCGCCGCCGATCTCGGCGACGACCGGGCGATCCCGGCGCTCACGCGGGCGCTGCGCCACGAGCGGCCGGACATGCGCTTTCAGGCGCTCGCCTCGCTGGCGGTGCTGGCCCCCGACCAGGCGGCCGCGCCGCTCGCGAAGCTCGCCGGCGATCCCGACGAGGAGGTCCGCGCGCACCTCGCCGACGTGCTCGGCTCGCTCGAGCGCAGAGAGGCCGGGCCGACCCTGGCGCAGCTGCTCGACGATGGCTCGATCTCCGTGCGGCGCGCCGCCGCCATCGCGCTGGCGCGGATCGGCGATGATCGCGGGGCCGCCGCGCTGATCGAGGCGCTCGACGACAAGGAGCGGGTCTTCGAGGCCGCCTGGGCGCTCGGCGAGCTGAGGGTCGAGGGCGCGCGCGAGCCGCTCTTCAAGGTCGCGCAGTCGGTGCTCAAGCCGCTCGCGACGAAGGCCGCCGCGGCCGCCGCGCTGGTGCGCTTGGGCGATCGACGAGGCGTGCCGCTCCTGCGCGCCGTCCTCCGCGCGTTTCGTTCGGACGCCCGCAGCTACGCCGTCGAGCTGGTCGGCGAGCTGGGCCTCGCCGTGCTGGCCGACGACGTGGCCGCGCTGGCGAAGCGGCCTCGGGGCGCCGATCCGGTCGTCGTGGCGAAGACCCTCGGCAAGCTGGCGGCCGAGAGCCCCCGGGCCCGTGAGGCGCTCGTCGCCATGGCCATCCGCGACGACGAGGCCGGCCAAGCCGCGCGCGAGGCCTTGGGCGACGTGCAGTGAGCGGCGCTTGCACCTTCGTCCGTAGCGCGTCATGTTCGCGCCCCTTCCCCGGCCCTTGACGGGCGGGGCGGCCTCCGTATCCTTCGCGCCCTCCCTTCGCGCCCCTTCGTCTCTGGCAGACGGTTGCAGGTAGAGAACCCCATGAACACGCACCCCGGCCTCATCGGCCAGAAGCTCGGAAACACGCAGTTCTTCCAGGACGACGGCAACGTCGCCCGCGTCACCGCCGTCCGAGTCGGGCCGTGCACCGTGGTGGGCCACCGAACCGTGGAGCGCGACGGCTACTCCGCGCTGATCCTCGGCCTCGACGACAAGAGCGCCAAGCACGTCAACAAGGCCCAGGCCGCGCAGTACACGAAGATCGGCGTGACGCCGAAGAAGGTCGTGCGCGAGCTGCGCCTCTCGCCGGAGGACGTCGCGAAGTTCGACGTCGGCAGCGTGCTCAAGCCCTCGCAGGTCTTCGAGGTCGGCCAGCACGTCGACGTCTCGGGCCAGTCCAAGGGCCGCGGCTTCACCGGCGTCATGAAGCGCTGGAACTTCAAGGGCAGCAAGAGCCAGACGCACGGCACCCACGAGTACCAGCGTCACGGCGGCTCGATCGGCACCAACCTGGATCCCGGCCGCGTGCTCGCGGGCGTCAAGATGCCCGGCCAGTACGGCAACGAGCGCGTCACCATCCAGAACCTGAAGGTCGCGCGCGTGATGGACGACGAGGGCATCCTCCTCATCGAGGGCGCCGTCCCCGGCCCGGCCCACGGCTACGTCACGGTCCGCGGCGCCAACAAGAAGCGCGGCGGCATCAAGCGCGCGAGCTGAGGGCGCCGTGCATCCACGCGCTCGCCAGCACTCGCGGCGTGAGCCGCGTCCTCAGCGGCGTCCGAGCGGGAGCACGGAGCGCAGCGTAGTTGGCCTACGTGAGCACCGCGCGCACCGCGTGGGCGCCGATCAGGGCCCGGAACGCGCCGCGTCGCCGGCGGGTCTGCACCGCACGAGCTAGCCGATGGCCCGCAGTCGGCGGCGCCACCAGGACAGCTACGGCCGCAAAGCCAAGCGCGAGGGCTACGCCGCGCGCTCCGTCTACAAGCTCCAGGAGATCGACGCGAAGGTCGGGCTCTTGCGGCGCGGCGCGCGCGTGCTCGATCTGGGCGCGTACCCCGGCTCGTGGAGCGCGTTCGCGGCCGAGAAGGTGCAGCGCGAGGGGCGCGTCGTCGGCTACGATCTGACGCCCTTCCGCGGCGTGCTCCCTCCCAACGCGGAGATCCGGGTCGGCGACGTCTTCGACCTCGACCCGGCCGAGCTCGGCGGCCCGAGCTCCTTCGACGTCGTGATGAGCGACATGGCTCCGTCGACCACGGGCCACCGCGCGACCGACCAGACCCGCAGCTTCTCGCTGGTGATGCGGGCGCTCGAGGTCGCCACCGCGGTGCTCGCGCCGGGCGGCTCGTTCGTCGCGAAGATCTTCCAGGGCGGCGAGTTCCCCGAGGCGCGCAAGGCGATCGCCGAGCGCTTCGAGAAGGTCAAGATCGTCCGGCCGCAGGCCACCCGCACCGAGAGCATCGAGGTCTTCCTCGTCGGCCTCGGCTTCAAGGGCCCGCCGGCCGCCCCTGTCGAGCCCACGGAGTAGTCTCGCGCCGAAGCGCCGAGGCGATCGGATGGTTCCGAGCGCCAAGGCCCATGTCTTGGCGTCTTGGCGCTTCGATCCATCGCACGTCCCTCGCGCGTGGCGCGAAATTCGTTCGCCCTCGTTTTCTGGCGCCGTACGCGGACCGACCGGTGCGATACTCGCGCGCATGAGAGCGGCGAGCGGAACGATCTTCGCGTTGCTCCTCGCGATGCTCTGCGCGGGCCCGGCCCTGGCGCAGAGCACCGGCGGGAGCTTCGGCGGCGGCGGCTTCAACCGGCCCGACCCTGCCCCCACCACCGGCTCGACCGGGAGCAGCCCGACCTGGGGCGGGAGCTCCTCGGGAAACAGCGGCCAGTGGCCGAGCACACCGCCGGAGGCCACCACGCCCACGACGCCCGGCAGCTCGACCGGCTCGGGCGGCGGCATCGGCCTCGGGGGCCTCTGCTGCCTGCTCGCCTTCGCCGGCGTCATCGGCCTCTTCTTCGTCCTGCGCGGCAAGAAGGGCGGCGGCGGCCCGGCGAACCTGAGCGGCAGCCCGGGCGCGGGCGGCCCGCCGATGTACACGGGCCCGAACGCGATGCACGTCAGCCAGCTGAGCCTCGGCGTCGACTGGCGGGCGCGCAAGGCGCTGCAGGAGACGCTGACCAGGCTCGCGCAGAGCGGCAACACCGGCACCCCTCAGGGCCTCGCCAACCTGCTCCGCGAGACCGTCCTCGCGCTCCGGCGCGCCGAGCTCTCGTGGCTCTACGTCTCGAGCAAGACGCTCGGGCCCATCTCGCAGCAGAACGCCGAGGCGCAGTTCCAGCAGCTCGCCACGAGCGCGCGGGCGGCGTTCCAGCACGAGCTCGTCCGCGGCGCGGGCGGTCAAGCGGCGACGACCCAGGCCGCTCCGGAGCTGCGCGCGCACAGCAACGAGGGCGAGGGCACCGTCGTCGTCCACCTCATCATCGCGACCTACCGGCCGATCCACGCGCTGCCGAGCCCCGACGCCAACCAGATCCGCGCCGCGCTCGACAACCGCGCCGCGCTCACGGCCGACCAGCTCGGCGCGCTCGAGGTCGTGTGGTCTCCGGCGGCCGAGAGCGATCGCATGAGCACGGCGGAGCTCGAGCAGTTCTACCCCGACATGCGCCTCATCGATCCGAACAGCATCGCCGGCCGCATCTTCTGCAGCTTCTGCCGCGGCCCCTTCGCGATGGAGCTGCTGAGCTGCCCCCACTGCGGCGCCCCCGCCGAGCAGAGCAAGGACAACCGCTCCCCGCGATGATCCTCTGAGCTTGGCAAAGATTGCCATGTCGCTATAGTCCGCTCATGGCCACGATGAACGTCTCCCTCCCCGACGCGCTCCGCGAGTTCGTGGACGAACAGGTCGCCTCCGGCCGCTACGGGACATCCAGCGAGTACATCCGTGAGCTGATCCGGCGCGAGCAAGACCGCGCGAGACTGCGCAGCGCGCTGCTCGAAGGCGCGAGCTCGCCGGTCGAGGGCGCGGCCGACGCTGCGTTCTTCGACGCCCTCCGTCGCCGCGCCCGGCGCGAGTAGACGGTGGCCAAGCCGAAGCGCCTCGTCTACCGCGCCATCGCGCGGCGCGACATCGAGCGGGCGATCGATCACTACCTCGCCGAGGACGCGGACTCCGCCGCGCTCGGCTTCGTCGACGAGCTCGAGCGAGCCACCGGAGAGCTTGCCGTTCATCCGAGGCTGGGATCGACGCGCTACGCCCACGAGCTCCAGCTCCCCGACGTCCGCTCGTGGATGGTGAAGCGCTTCCCCTTCGTCGTGTTCTACGTCGAGCAGGGCGACCACATCGACATCTGGCGCGTGCTCCACGCCGAGACCGACGTGCCGCGGTGGTTGAAGGAGCCGGCCGAGGGACGCTGAGCTGGCTGGCGCGCGCGTTGATGCCCGCGGCCGAGCTCCACGGCCCTCCTGACCGCTCCGCTCGGCGTTCCATCGGAGGAGCGGCGATCGCACGACCGGCGAGCGCTGCGACGGACGTCGGGAGCTCCGATCCTCGTCCGCACAGACCTCGAGAGGCGCCGATCCGGCTCGCGGAGCGGCCGATCAGGCTGCGAGCCGGCCCGATCACGCTCCGGGTGCGGCCATGCACGCTCCGGCGTCACCCGATCACGCTCGCCCTACGGCCCTGCACGCTCCCGGGAGGCCCGATCGCGCTCCGGGAGGGCATGATCGGACGACGGGAGCGCCCGATCACGCTCCCGGAACGCCGTATCACACTCCCGGTAGGCCCTCGCACCGTGCGCAGCGCGTCGTGCGCAGCGCGCCGTGCGCAGCGCACCGTGCGCAGCGCACCGTGCGCAGCAGACTCAAGAACCTTCGCCGCCGCCTCCCCCGCCGCCTCCGCGGCGGCGATGGAGGATGCGGAGGTTGTAGGCCGCGGCGCTCGTCGTGTCGTCACTGTGGAGCTCCTGCCCCGCGTCGTTGATGACCTTGAGGCCGACGTAGAGGGTGCCCTTGAGCACGTAGAAGTCCTCGACCTTCTTCGGCAGCTTGCCGATCAGCGCGGTCTCCTGCGCCGTGTCGGCGCTCGCCAGCTCGGTGTACGCCGTGCGGCAGTCCGCGAGCAGCGGCGCGGCCTGCTCGCCTCGAGGTTGGCCTCGAGCTCACCGGCCACGAGGTTCAGGTGCTTGAGCACGGCCGGCACGGTGGACGCGCGGCCGATCACGGTCAGCACATCGGGGATGGTCTTGCCCATCCGCCGCATGCGGCTCCCGCGCTTGGCGATCTTGCGGCGCACGATCTTCGCAGCGCGCAGCTTCACGTCCTGCTCGCTGGTGAGATCCTCGGTCTCCCGCCGCATGAGATCCGTGTCTTCATCGACGCTTCGACAGCGGCCTTCGCTCCCTCGACCTCCCTCAAGTAACCCGCGGGAAGGATCGCCGCGAGCGGCTCACCTTCTCCGGCGGCGATCCCGATCGTGTACCCCGTCTGCTGCACCAGGTACGTCGACGGAAGCCCCGCACCCATCTTCGCCAGCTCATCGCGGCCGATCGAC
The DNA here is from genome assembly GCA_023427125.1 of Pseudomonadota bacterium. Lineage (GTDB taxonomy): Bacteria > Myxococcota_A > Polyangia > Polyangiales > Sandaracinaceae > JAEZBP01. Next base: position 5,761 of record JAEZBP010000906.1, read on the forward strand.
GTGATCATCGACTCTCCCTCCTCGCGCCACCCCTGCGACGCTGGACACACGCTAATGGCCGTCGAAACCGCTTGTGGCCGAATTTCCTGCGGCGGCTCGATCCCATCCGTGCTGCCCGACCCGGAGCTGGCCCGCGAGCATCACCTACGGCAGCCGTTGGAGGGTCAGACCGAGCACCGGCCGCTGGTCCACGAGCCGGTGCACCCGAGCGAGAGCTCGCTCGACGACGGCGCTGCTCACCAACGCGTCCTCCACCACGACGACGTAGTTGTCGCGGTACCCGACGCCGTCATTGCATCGGCGCGCGTACACGCCCGGGGGCATTTCGCCTGCGCACGCGTGTGTCTGCACTGCACGAGGTAGACATCGCGACCGGTGTGCAGATAGCCATCCACCTTCAGACACGCCGCCGGCGTGCTGCCGATCGAGGCGAGCAGCTCGAGCTCATCGCTCATCGGATTGACGGCGATGAACCTGCCGACACCGGCGTACTTGCGAACGTTCGACGCGTCCCGCGACGCGCGCCGGTCGAGCTCGGCCAGCCGAGCGTTTCGCCGTCGCTCCGCCTCGCTATGCGTCGTCATGTCATGACCGCTCGCTCCACGAGCGCATGTGCACTCGTGGGCACTCATCCCACGGCGGGATAGTGCCCGGCGACGCGCAAGACATCGCCGCTATCTCCGATGATCGTGATCCGGGCCGGCGCGCCCTCGAAGACGGCGAGGATCCAGTCGAGGAGCGTGTCGCCCTCCTCCCGCAAGGCAGCAGCGCGCGCCTCCTCGAAGTACCTCCGCTGCTCGATGCTCTCGACGCTGTCGAGCCCCCGATTTCCTCGGGCCATCGGGTCGAGCATGCGGTCGCAGTAGGCCACGACCCCGCTGTATCCGAACGAGGCGACCATGCGATCGGCGGAGCGAATGACGAAGTCATAGGGTGGCTCGCCCATGCACCCTCCGAAGAGGCAGTCCTGAAACGAGTGCAGGCCGCGCCCGAAGTAGGGCCTCCCCACCACCTCTCGAGCGATCCCACCCATCGCGTCCGCGCCGAACGCGTCGACGATCGCGCTCACGAGATCGTCGAACGTCTCAATACCGCTCCCATCCACGTCGACTCTCATCATCACGCCCGCGCCTCACGGTCGTGCGTCTCAGCGGCCCCGGCCTCGGCGGAGGTGGCGCCAGCTTCGGTGGGGATGCGGCGCCTGGCTGCGCAAGAGACAGCGGATGCCCGAGGGGCGGCGCTCGGTCTCCCAGACGAGCTCGAGCGTCTCCATCGCCTCGCCGCCCCGGTTCGTGGCAAACATCGGGCGGAAGAGCGGCATCGGATCGCAGTGCTGGCCGCCGTGGACGAACATGAAGTGCAGGTGCGGGCCCTGCGCGTAGCCGGTCTGGCCGACCGTCGCGAGGACGTCGCCGCGCGCGACGTACTGGCCGGCGATGACGCGGTTTTGGTGGTTGTGCGCGTAGCCGGTGACCCAGCCGTTGGCGTGGACCAGCACCACGAGGTTGCCGTAGCCGCGGATGTCGTCGCCGACGTAGGCCACGAGGCCGCGCTCGGCCGCGAGGATCGGCGTGCCCTGCGGCGCGCCGATGTCGATGGCGAGGTGATAGCCCTGCGCTCCCGAGCCCCAGCCGCGCAGGTACGTGCCCTCGTCGACCGGCATGAGCAGCGTGCCCGGCAGATCTTCGGCGCTGCCCGCCGCCTCGATCCAGCGCGGATCCGCGTCGTCCCGCAAGAGCCGCTGCCCGACCGACGCGGGGCCGAGGCCGAGCTCTCGAGCGCGCGCCGCGATGTCCGCGAGCTCCTCCTCGGGCAGCTCGGGCGGGACATCGGGGGCCTGCGCCGGGTTGCCGACCCGCGCCGCCGCCCGCACCTGCGCGCCCGTCACGCCGGGCCGCGGGATCCAGAGCTGCTGGCCCGGCCGGATGTTCTCGCCGCGCAGCTCGTTGGCGGTCTTCACGTCCTCCACGCTCACCCGGTGGCGGCGCGCGATGCGCGCGAGCGTGTCGCCGTTCCGCACGGTATAGCGGCGCGCCGGGACATAGCGCCCCGACTCCGCGCGCCCCGGGATGCGCAGCTGCTGACCGGGCCGGATGCTCTCGCGCCGCAGCCGGTTCGCCTGCTGGAGCGCCTCCACGCTCACCCGATGCCGCCGCGCGATCGCCCCCAGCGTGTCCCCCGCCCGCACCACGTACGTCCCGCGCTGCGCATGCGCCACCTGCGTGCCGAGCACGAGCGCGAGGGCGAGGACCGGAGCCAGACGAAGCACCGGCAAACGCTGCATGCTCATCGCCCCCCGCGCAACCCCGCGCGACCGAGCCGTGCCGCCGCGAGCTCGACGATTCGACTTCTTAAGCGCCCTTTGCCGTTTGATAGCAGACCGCAGCGAATGACTGACCACCACCGAGGTCAGTCCGGAGCGACCGCTCCTGATGGGATCCCGTTCGCGCCGAGCGGCGTCCTGCTTTCCAAGTCGAGCGCCCGGCGGCCGCCGGGCGGAGTCCGCCCCCTCCGCCGAT
>JAEZBP010000942.1 GCA_023427125.1 Pseudomonadota bacterium
CTCGGCGGACGCACCGGAGCTCGAGGCGATCGCCCGGCGCCGCGCGTACGTCGCGGCCTTCCTGCACGCGAACCTCGAGGGCGGGACCGCCGTCTCCGACGCGCAGCTCGCGCGGGTGTACGAGAGCGGCGAGCACCCCTTCGCGGGGCGCCCGCTCGAGGAGGTGGCCGAGCCGCTGCGCGCGCTCATCGCGCAGACCACGCTGCGCCGCGACGTGCGCCGCTGGATCGAGGTGCTCCGGCGCCGCACGCCGGTGCGCGTGATCGCCGAGTGGCGGCGAGCCGAGCAAGGCGATGACTGAGCGCTCGTGCCGGTGCTGATCCGGCGGCTCGAGGGCGAGGACGTCGACGACGTGGCAGCGCTCTCCGCGCGCTGCTTCCCGAGCGGCGGGTGGACGGCGGCCGACCTCCATGACGAGCAGGCGCGCGACTTCGCCGAGGTCTGGGTCGCGACCGACGAGGGGCGCATCGTGGGCTACGCGGTCGGCTGGTTCGTCGGCGACGACGCCGAGATCATGACCCTCGGCACCGACCCGTCGGCGCAGCGGCGCGGTGTGGGCCGAGCGCTCGTTCTGCGCCTGCAGGAGTCGGCGCGCGCCCGCGCGATGAGCTCGCTCACCCTCGAGGTGCGCGTGAGCAACGAGGCCGCACGGGCGCTCTATCGCCACGCCGGCTTCGCCGATGTGGCCGTGCGCCGCGGCTACTACGCCGACGGCGAGGACGCCCAGATCATGCAGTGGCGCCCAACCCTAGGAACGACGCCAGCACCAGCGTGACGATCAGCGTGAGGAGCACCCCGGCGAGCACGCCGAGGGGCTTGAACGCGCGGGTGCCGAGGCGGTCGGCGAGCCACGACCCGCCGAACGCGCCGGCGAGGAAGGCCACGAAGGTCGTGACGGTGACGGGGTAGCCCTCGTCGCCGATCGCCCGGTACACGCCGAAGTTGAGCAGGAGCGCGAGCGCCCCGCCGGCGATCCAGCCGAACGCCGTCGTGAGCCGCTCGCGCGCTGCGTTCCGGTCCTCGGTCACGCGCGCAGCCTGCGCTCCCGGCGCCCGCCGAGCAAGGCTGCCGGTGCGCCTTGCCATCGCGCTCGCCGGAGACCAGAAACCAGGCCCACACGCATCTCGAGCATCACCCCGGAGCGAGGCGCTCCGAACACCGGAGGAGAGAGAAAATGGCAGTAGCCGTGCAGCGCGAGGCCCCCAACTTCAAGGCCACCGCGGTCAAGGGACGCGAGTTCGTCGAGCTCGAGCTCTCGCAGCTTCGAGGCAAGTACGTCGTCCTGTTCTTCTACCCGCTCGACTTCACCTTCGTCTGCCCGACGGAGATCATCGCGTTCGACGAGCGGCTCGAGGACTTCCACAAGCGCAACGCCGAGGTCGTCGCCGTCTCGGTCGACAGCCACTTCTCCCACCTCGCGTGGCAGAAGACCCCGCGCGCGAAGGGTGGCCTCGGCGACGTTCGTTACCCGCTGGTCGCCGACATCACCAAGCGCATCTCGCAGGACTACGGCGTGCTCCTCACCGAGGGCGACGACGCCGGCGTGGCGCTCCGCGGGCTCTTCCTGATCGACAAGAAGGGCGTGCTCCGCCACGTGACGATCAACGATCTCCCGCTCGGCCGGAACGTCGACGAGGTGCTCCGCACGATCGACGCGCTCCAGTACTTCGAGAAGCACGGCGAGGTCTGCCCCGCGAACTGGCAGGAGGGCTCGGCGACCATCAAGCCCGATCCCGAGCGCTCGCAGGAGTACTTCGAGAAGCACGGCTAGGTTGGCTGGCGCGCGCCTTCGCGCGCGCGGCCGAGCGGAGCGGCGGTCCTGTCGGCGCTTCCCAGACCCCGGTGAGCGGGGCACCGCTCCGCTCGGCGTTCTCCGAGCGAGGTGATCCTGCGACAGCGCGCGAAGACGTGCGCCAGCGCGCGAAGGGCGCTCTATTGAGGACTCGCGGCCAAGATCAGGCGCGGGCGCTCGTCGAAGCGCTGGCATGTGACAAGACGAGCGCGCCGCGTCACGATCGACCGGCGCGCGCCCACGGAGCGGAGTTGTGGTAACTACGTCCGCCACGCCGATGAGCTGCCCCCGAGGTCCGAAGTGAGCAAGTCCGACAGCAAAGCGAAGAAGAAGCAGCAGCCCAAGCCGGAGCCCGAGACCGAGAGCGCCGACATCGAGGACACAGGGCTGGCTGCGCTCTCGGCCTTGGTCCGACCCTCGACGATGCCTCCGCCCAAGAGCAGCGAGGCTGACGAGGCCGACGACGGCAAGCTGGATCTCCGGGCCCTCGCCGCCTCCATCGCGCCCCCACCGCCCTCGAGCGCGACGTCGGACGACGAAGACGAAGGGGACGACGCGGACGAGGCTCCGGCGCCGGTCGTCGAAGCGAAGCCCGCCAAGAAGGCGGCGGCCAAGAACGCCCAGGAGCCGGCCGAGACCAAGAAGCCCGCGAAGAAGGCGGCCGCCGCGAAGGCGGAGCCTGCGGAGCCCGCCCCGGTGGCGGCGCAGGTCGCTCCCGCTCAGGGCGGCGGCAACGGGATGTGGATCGGTATCGGCATCGGCGTCGCCATCGCGGCGGCCGCGGTGCTCTACGTGAAGTTCGGTCAGGGCGAAGATCCGGCCAGCGCGCTCGCGGCGACCGCGCCGACCAGCGTCGGGAGCGGTGAGCTCGAACAGGACGAGACGGAGACGCCGACCAGCGCGCTCGCGAACGTCGGTGACGTCGAGCCCTCCCAGCCGTCGGTCGAGCCGCGTGCGCCCGAGGTCGAGGCGCCCGAGGTCGAGGCCGCGCCCGAGGTCGAGGCCGCACCGGCGGCGGTGGCCGTGGCGGAGCCGGTCGAGGCGCCCGAGGCCGAGCCGGCCGGTCGTCGCG
>JAEZBP010000944.1 GCA_023427125.1 Pseudomonadota bacterium
GATGGCGGGCTTCGGAGGCCGCGGCATGACCGTCGCGATCGGCGCGGCCGAGCTCTGCGCGGACGCGATGCGCTCGCGCCCGCACCCGCTCCTCGAGCGCATGCGCCCCGATCGCGCGCAGCCCTCGAGTTAATTAGCTGGCGCGCGCGCGGCCGAGCGGAGCAGCCTGCCGTCCCGTCGGCGCTTCCCGTCTCCGGTGTCCGGCGAGCCGCGAACCGCTCCGCTCGGCGTTCCCCGAACGATGTGGATCTTGCGACGGCCTTGAGGTCGCTACGCGATCCAGCGGGCGAGGAGCTCGCGCTTCTCGGGGAGCATGTAGAGCTGGGGGTCGTCGAGGGCGCCCCGGACCGCGACCTTGGCGCGGTCGCCGAGCGCGTCGAGGTGCTCGCGCGCGCCGCTCGATGCGGGCGACGCGAGGAGCTCGTAGACGAGGTGGGTGCCGTAGCGGCGGTCGCGCAGGCGCGGGGACTCGAGCTGTTCGAGCCAGAAGGCGGCGTCGAAGGGCATGCGGACCGCGCACCTTATCGCCAGGCGCATGCGCACCCGACCATCGCGCCCGGCCTCGACCACGCTCGCCGCGGCCTCCTCGGTCCCGATCTCGGAGAGGCCGAGGGCGGCGCCCTCGCGATGGACGCGATCGGGCCCGGCGCTGAGCGCGACGGTGAGATCCGCGTCGGCGCGGCGCCCGAGGATGCGCGCCGCGGCCACGCCGGCCGCCGCGCACGCGTCGGCCTCGTCGGCGGAGTAGAGCATGGCGAGCACCGCGCGATAGCCCGACGCGTGCCCGACGCAGCCGAGCAGCTCGGCCACGCGATGCGAAGGGAGCGCGCCTCGCTCGTGGGCGGCGATCAACATCGCGGCGGGCGCCTCCTTCGGGACGCGGCCGCGCAGCGCCATCGCCACCAGGCGCGCGTGGCGCGGCTCGGCGATCGCGAGGCGCACCAGCTCGGCGGTGTCGGGCGGCGCCATGTCGCGGGGCAGCCCGAGCAGGCGGCGGAGCGTCTCCCAGGGGACCATGGTGCGCAGAGTAGCGGGGTCGCTCGCCCGGCGCTCGAAAAGCCGCCTTGCGCCAGCGCGCCACGCATCGCCGCAACCTGGCGACCGACTGCGCCCCCGCGGTATGAACGTGGCTGTCGATGAGCGCACCTGCGAGAGCTGTGTTCGAGGCAGAGACCCTGGCGCGCACCGTCGACGCCGCGTTCATCGATCGCGGCGACTTCGGCGCCACCATCCGGCCGATCGACTACCAGCCGCACGAGGCCGCCGAGGCGATCCCCGAGACTCGCGCCAGCGAGCATCCCAGCGTCACCCTGAGCGATCCGACACTGCTCGAGCACGCGGAGGGCGAGGCGGCGCTCGAGGTGCTCGGCTCGATCGGCGAGGGCGGGATGGGCAGGGTGCTGCTCGCCAGGCAGCGCTCGTTGGGTCGGGAGGTCGCGGTCAAGCTGCTCAAGGTGCAGTCGAGCGGCTCGCTCGCCCTCGCGCTCCTGCACGAGGGGCGGGTGCTCGGTCTCATCGAGCACCCGAACGTCGTGCCGGTCTACGCGCTCGGCTCCGATGAGCACGGGCAGCCGGCGCTCGTGATGAAGCGGATCGATGGGGTCGCGTGGAGCGAGCTCATCCGCCACCCGAGCCACCCCTTCTGGGCGGAGGTCCGCACCATCTCCGCCGACCGAATGCACGCGCACGTCGAGATCCTCATGCAGGTCGCGCAGGCGGTGCACTTCGCGCACGAGCGCGGCGTGCTCCATCGCGACATCAAGGCCGACAACGTGATCGTCGGCCGGCACGGCGAGGTCTACCTCGCCGACTGGGGCATCGCGGTGCGCAAGGACGACCTCGAGCCCGACGAGCGGCCGCGGATCATCGGCACGCCCACGCACCTGGCGCCCGAGATGGCGCGCGGCATCGTCAGGGAGCTCGACGAGCGGACCGACGTCTACCTCCTCGGGGCGACGCTCCACGAGGTCCTCACCGCCGGTCGAGGCCTCCACGCGGGCGCGGGGCTCCCGGCGATGCTCATCTCGGCGATGGAGTCGGCGCCGCCGCGCTTCGACGAAGGCGTCCCGCCGCGACTCGCCGAGGTCTGCACGCGCGCCACGCGCTGCGATCCGGCGGAGCGCTATCCCAGCGCGCTGGCGTTCCGCGCGGCGCTCGCCGAGACGCTGCGCCATGCCGGATCGATCGCGCTCACGGCGGCCACCCGGGAGCGGCAGCGCGAGCTCCACGCGCTCGTCGAGGCGGGCTCGGCGGCCGAGGCCGGCGGACCGGAGCCCATCTACCGGCTGCTCTCCGAGTGCCGCTTCGGCTACGCGCAAGCGCTCCGCGAGTGGCCCGACAACGAGGACGCGGCGCGCCGCCTCTCCGAGTGCATCGAGTGCGTCGCGCGCTTCGAGCTCGCGGCGGGCCGGCCCGGCGCCGCGCGCGGGCTGATCTCGGAGCTGGCCGATCCGCCCGCGGATCTGCGCGAGGCGCTCGAGCGGATCGAGGAGCGCGCGCGCGAGGACGAGGCGCGTAAGCGCGAGCTCGAGCGCATCGCCGCCGACGTCGACACCACGCGCTCCGCCGGGCAGTACGCCCGCTTCTTCGGTGGCCTCGGCGCGCTCGTCGTCGCCATCTTCGCCGTCAACGCGATCGCGTCGGGGAGCACGTCCTACTCACCGGCGGCGCTGATCGCCTCGGCGGGCTCGCTGCTCGCCGCGCTCGTCGCCGGCACCGTCCTCTGGCGCCGCCGGCTCTTCGACAGCCAGGCCAGCCGCGGCGTCATCGGCCTGCTCCTCGGCGCGATCAGCGGCGTCGTCCTCGACCGCGTGATCGGGCTCATCGACGGCACACCTCCCTCCCAGATCGTCGCCTCCAACGCGGCGATCGGCGCCGCGTTCTGCATCGGCGCCGCCCTCCTCGTGAGGCCCTGGTTCGCGTGGCTCACCGGCATCTTCATCGCGTCAGCCTTCGCCGCGCCCCTCTTCCCCGAGGTCGCCAGCGTCATCTTCGCCGGCGCCACGACGCTGGTGCTGCTTGGCGCGGCGGGCTTCTGGTGGCGCGATCGCGCGCGGGCGCAGCGCGACTCGGTCGCGTCGTAACGAGAGGATGGCTCCATGAAGACACCGACCGCAGCGCATCGTGAGATCTGGGAGCGAGTCGCCCACGACGCGGGCCTCTCGGCGGAGGCGGAGCGCCTGCTGGCTTATGCCGAGCCCTGCTTCCTCGTGGAGTCGCTCACTCGTGGCACCGGCTCGGTGGGCGCGTCGCGCCTCGGCGGTGTGCCGGACCTGCCATCGACGCTCGCGTGGCCGACGCGCGAGGACACGCACCTCACGTTCCTCGCGCAGCTCGATCTGTCGGCGCTGAGGTCGAGCTGGATCGACGGGCTGCCGAGCTCGGGGTGGCTCTACTTCTTCCTCGGTGTCGACCAGCCGGCCACCAACGTCACCCACGAGGTGCTCTACTTCGATGGACCTCGAGAGGAGCTCTCGCCCACCGCTCCGCCGGCGGGGACGCGAGCGATCGAGGGGTTCAGCCCTCGCGAGCTCGCCGCCTGCGAGCTGCGCCTCCGCCCCTCGTTCGTCGTGGATGGCGCGGCCGAGGAGGCGCTCGAGCTCGAGGACTTTGCGCTCGAGTTTCTCGAGGCCACCCAGACGCAGCTCGGCGGGCTGCCTGTCGCCTGGGATGACGATCCTCGCCAGGACGTTCACCTGCTGAGGAGCGGTCTCGCGTCGCTCCTCTACCGGACGCACCTCGAGCCTCACCACCTCGAGAAGCAGGCCCAGGACGCGTGGGCGGACGCCGACGAGGAGCGAGCCGAAGCCCTCGAGCGCGCGACCGAAGACCTGCGCGCGTTCCGCGCCGAGGAGCCGCGCCATCGGGCGGAGATGAAGCGCTGGCGCGTCCTCTTCCTCCTCGCATCCGAGCGCGAGGTCGGCATGTGCTGGTGGGATGCGGGCCTCTTGCAGTTCCTCGTCCACGAGGACGACCTTCGCGAGCGGCTCTTCGTACATACTTACTGCTGCGTCTCGTCGAGCTGACCGCTCCGCGCGGGCCGAGAGGCGCATCATTCAACGCGGGGGGCGACCTCTGGTAGCCTCGCGCGGTGCGCACACTCTCGCTCGCCGCATCGCTGCTCCTCTTCGCCGGCTGCTCGTGCGATCCGGCCCCGGGCGCCCCCTGCGGCAGCGACTCCGAGTGCCAAGCCGGGGAGAGCTGCGTCGACGGAGTCTGCGAGGCGCGCCCGGCGATGGACGGGTCGATCGCCGACGCGGGCGCGGACGGGAGCGCGAGCGACGCGTGCGCGCTCTCATGCGG
>JAEZBP010000977.1 GCA_023427125.1 Pseudomonadota bacterium
GCGGCGAACCGTCCGGCGCCCGCCTCGCGTCCCCCTGGGCGATCGGCGAGCGCGTCCAGCCCCGCTTGGAGCTGACCCTGCAGTGACGGTTCCCCGGCTCCGAGCGACACGGGAAGGTCCTTCAGCCGCTGAAGCCCACCTCGAGCATGCAGGAGGGCTCTTCAGCCGCTGAAAAGGCGAACCGGATCGCTCGGACGGTCCGGATTGCGCGTGCGGCGGGTTTGGCTTACGTCCCGCGTCCCCGGACCGGGGGCATTGGAGGCGTTGTGGGCGTAGGTCGCATTCTCTTGCTCGAGAACATCCACCCGGGCGCGCGCGAGAACCTCGTCGCCGCCGGCTACGAGGTGGATCTGCTCTCCGGCGCGCTGAGCGAGGAGGAGCTGGTCGAGGCGGTCAAGGACGTCACGGCGATCGGCATCCGCAGCAAGACGCAGCTCACGCCTCGCGTGCTCGAGGCGGCCGGCCACCTCACCGCCATCGGCGCCTTCTGCATCGGCACCAACCAGATCGCGATCGACGACGCGCACATGCGCGGGGTGCCGGTCTTCAACGCGCCCTTCAGCAACACGCGCAGCGTCGCCGAGATGGTGATCGCGGAGATCGTGTTCCTCGCGCGGCAGCTCGGCGACCGGAACACCGAGGTGCACCAGGGCACCTGGAAGAAGTCGGCCACCCACTGCCGCGAGATCCGGGGCAAGACGCTCGGCATCATCGGCTACGGCCACATCGGCCGGCAGGTCGGCGTGCTGGCCGAGGCCTTCGGCATGCACGTCATCTTCCACGACGTCGCGAGCCGCCTCCCGATGGGCAACAACAAGCCGGCGCCGAGCCTCGACGAGCTGCTCGAGCAGAGCGACTTCGTGACGCTGCACGTGCCCGCGACGCCGCAGACCCGCGAGATGATCGGCAAGGATCAGCTCGAGCACATGCGGGAGGGGAGCTACCTCCTCAACCTCAGCCGCGGCAACGTCGTCGTGATCGACGATCTGGTCGACGCGCTGAAGCGCGAGCACCTCGCCGGCGCCGCGATCGACGTCTACCCGCAGGAGCCCGCGACCAACAAGGAGCGCTTCGAGAGCGCGCTGCAGGGGCTGCCGAACGTGATCCTGACGCCGCACATCGGCGGCTCGACCGAGGAGGCGCAGGTCGCGATCGGCCAGGAGGTCTCGACCGCCCTGCTCCGCTACCTGCAGTGGGGCACGACCAGCGGCGCGGTGAACTTCCCGGTCGCCGAGCTGCCGGTGCGCGAGGGCGTGCACCGCGTGCGGCACGTGCACCGCAACGTCCCCGGCGTGCTCGGCGACGTGAACCGCATCGTCGCGCAGGAGGGCGCCAACGTGCTCGGCCAGGTGCTCGTGACCGATCCCGAGATCGGCTATCTGCTGATGGACGTCGAGCAGGACGCCGGCCCGGCCATCGTGCGCGGCATCGCGAAGCTCGAGACCACCGTCCGGGCCGACCTCTTGTATTGACTCTCTCGACTGCGCGCGCCTTCGCGCGCGCGTGAACGCTCCGCTCGGCGTTCTCCGCGCGAGGTGATCTTGCGATAGCGGTTGAGCCGAGCCGCACCCTTCGCCCGAGCACAGTTCGGCACACCCGAGATCAGCAGATCTCGGCGGGATCGCCGCGGCATACGCCGTGCTGTGCCGGGCGCCATGGCAGACGCTCCCCGCTACGCGCCGCTCGGCGCGGGCCCCTTCGCCAGGACCCACGCCGACTTCACCGAGGTCGACGCCTTCGACTGGAGCTCGCTCGGCGCACAGATCACCGACCCCAAGGTGCGCGACCGCGGGCGCCGCTCGTTCGTGCTGCGCGCGCTCGACGAGCAGCGCTCGCTCCTCGCGTTCAGCGAGCTGCTCTCGGAGCTCTGCGAGTCGGGCGCGCCGATCGACGTCATCGGCTCGCTCGCGCGCGTCGTGCGCGACGAGGCGCTGCACGTGGATCTCTGCGATCGCGTGGTGCGCGCGCTCGGCGGGTGGGACGCGGAGGCGCCCGAGCCGCAGTGGGTGCGGAGCGACAAGCGGCTCCCGCTGAGGCGGCGGGTGCTGGCGACGGTGATCGGCTCGCTCTGCGTGGGCGAGACGGTGAGCGTCCAGATGATCCGCGGCGTGCGCGAGAGCGCGAGCGATCCGGTCACGCACGCGGTGCTGACGCGGATGCTGGCCGACGAGTCGTTCCACTCGCGCTTCGGGTGGTGGTGGCTCGAGTCCACGCCGCTCGACGAGGAGGAGCGTCAGTGGGGGCATCGCTACCTCGCGAAGCTCTTGCCGCACCTCGACGGGCAGATGCGCCCGCGCGGCGCCGCGCAGCGCCCGTACGTCGCGAGCCCCTTCGGGAGCATGAGCGCGCCCGAGCGCGAGGAGGCGTTCGTGGTGGCGATGGAGAGGACGATCCTGCCGGGCTTCGACGCGGCGGGCTTGGACGCGAGCGGGATCTGGGCGGCCGTCGAGCGGCGGCGTGAAGGAGCTTTCGCATGACATGTCTGGAGACGGCGCTGTCGGCAGCGCGCATGGTGGTGAGGGCGGCGCGGCAGAGCGCGACGGCGGCCGCGCTCGGGACGGCGCTCGCGCTGATGCTCGGCCTCGGCGGCTGCGCGATGAGCCACGGCAGCGGGACGGACGCCGACGGGGACGGCTACGACGCGGACATCGACTGCGACGACGGCGACCCGAGCATCTATCCCGGCGCCCCCGAGCCCGACTACATCGACAGCTGTGAGGAGGATCCGCCCGTCTCCATCGATCTGGACTGCGACGGGATCGCGCCCCCGATCGCCACGTGCAACCGCTTCCTCGACGCCGACCTCGATGGCCACCCGTACGGGATCGACTGCGACGACGACGATCCGAACATCTACCCGGGCGCGCCCGAGCACGATCAGTTCCCCGAGTGCTGCGAGGGCACCGCCGTCGACATGAACTGCGACGGCGTCGCGCCGATCTGCGCGTGCAACCCCATCCCCGACGCCGACGGCGACGGGTATCTCTACTTCGACGACTGCGACGACGCAGACCCGGCGGTGCACCCCGGCGCCGCCGAGCCGCCCTGCCCCGACGGAATCGACCAGGACTGCGACGGCGTCGACGGCGACCCCGCCGCTCTGTGCGAGACCGACGAGGATCACGACGGCTACCCCGCCTCGATCGACTGCGACGACCTCGACCCGCTCACCTACCCCGGCGCCCCCGAGGGCGAGTGCGCGGACGGCGTCGACCAGAACTGCAACGGCGTGGACGACGGCTACATCTGCAACGGCATGGCCGACGCGGCCGAAGACGACGTCGAGCGCGCGTGACCTGCTAGGCTCCCGCCGCGTTGTCGGCACCGAAGGTCAAGAAGAGCAAGGACGAGCGGCGGCGCGAGCTCCTCGACGCGGCGCGCGACGCCTTCGTCGAGCGGGGCTTCGGCCCGGCCAAGGTGGACGACATCGTGGCCAAGGCCGGCGTCGCGCGCGGCACGTTCTATCTCTACTTCGCGGACAAGCGCGCGGTCTTCGAGGCGCTCGTCGACGACTTCCTCTCGCGCATCAGCGCCTGCGTGAAGAGCATCGACCTCGCCGCCGGGGCGCCGCCGCCGATCGAGCAGCTCCGCGCCAACATCCGGCGGATCGTCGCGCTCTGCCTGAGCGAGCCCACCATCGTGAAGCTCGCGCTCTTCGACGCGACCGGCGTCGACCCCGAGCTCGACGAGAAGCTCTCGGCCTACTACGAGGCCCTGCGCACCTTCATCGCCGAGAGCCTCGAGATCGGCCAGAGCCTCGGCCTGATCCGCGACGGAGATCGCCGCGCGATGGCCGCCATCGGCCTCGGCGGCCTGAAAGAGGTCCTCGTCGACGCCGTCGACGGCACCCTCGAGCCCGACGCGGACGCCCTCACCGACGAGATCATGCGCTTCCTCGCGAGCGGCCTCCTCGCCCGAGCGTGAGCGGCGACGACGAGCGTGGCCCCAGGACGCGCCTGTCCGGGTCGTAGCGCTCGAGCAGGGCGCGGGCGATGCCGAGCAGCGCCCCGAAGAGGGCGCCGATGAACGCGCCGAAGCCGGCGCCGAAGATCGCGAGGCTCGGGGCCATGTCGGCGGTGTCGAGCACGAGCGCGTCGACGACCCACGCGGTGCCGGGGGCGATCGCCCAGAGGGTGAGCGCGACGAGGAGCGGGGCGACGAGCGAGAGGCCGAGCGCAGGGAGGACCCTCGAGGACGGAACGCCCTCGGCGCGGAGCAGGGTCGCGCCGAGGAGGAAGAACGCGAGCACGCCGATGATCAGGATCTCGAGGGTGCCGAAGTAGGGCGCCGACATGCGGCCGAAGCGCTCCGCCGCGAAGGCGCCGGGGGCGAGGCCGAAGAGCGCGCCGCCCATCGCGGGCGCGACGACCCGGACGAGCGAGCGCGCCACGCGGGCCCGCTGCGCGAGCGCCTCGCCG
>JAEZBP010000993.1 GCA_023427125.1 Pseudomonadota bacterium
CCGCGGAACCCGCCGCCGCCACCCCCGCCACCGCCGGCGCGGGGCGCGCGCTCGCGAGCTTCGTTCACGTTGATGGAGCGACCGTCGAGATCGGTCCCGTCCATCTCCGCAATGGCCTCTCCGGCCGCCTGACCATCGGCGAACGTGACGAACCCGAAGCCACGGCTCCGGCCCGTCTCGCGGTCTGTTACGACCTTCGCCTCGAGGACTTCCCCGAAACGCTCGAACGCCTGACGCAACCCATCATCAGTGGTGCCCCAGCTGAGGCCGCCCACGAAGAGCTTCTTCGACATTAACTGGACCGATCTTTCTTGCGCCCCTCGCTCGTTCCACGACCCTGGGCGAGCGCGGGGTGCACTGGCTAGAAGTGCACTGGCTGGAACTGTCGTCGCACGCGTCGCCCATCCCGTGCGATAGGAACGAAGCACTCCGGGACAACGGAGTAGGGCTACGAGGAAGGATCGCTCCCACCTTGGAGGCGACCAGAATAGCCGTTGCCCACTCCGTGGGGCAAGAGGGTTACAGACGCCGCAAGACCGCCGCGGCCCCGAGGCCACCTGCCGCGCAGATGCCGAGGAGCGCGGTCTCCGCGTCGCGCTCGACGAGCTCGTTGGCCATCGTGGTGACCATCCGCGCGCCGGTCGCGCCGAAGGGGTGGCCGATCGCGACCGAGCCGCCGTGCACGTTCAGCCGATCGGGATCGATCTCGCCGACCGCCTCGCTGCGCCCGAGCCGGCTCTGTGCGAACGCGCGGCTCCGCAGCATCGCGAGGATGCTCAGCACCTGCGCGGCGAAGGCCTCGTGCATGTCCACGAGGTCCACGTCGGCGAGCTTCAGCCCCGCGCGATCGAGGGCCTTGGGCATCGCGATCGCCGGGCCCATGAGGAGCTGATCGGCCGGGTCGACGCCCGTGTACGCGAAGCTCTCGAACGTCGCGAGCGGCCGGTAGCCGAGCGCCTTCGCCTTCTCCTCGGCCATCAGGAGGACGGCGGCGCCGCCGTCGGTGAGCGGGCTCGAGTTGCCGGCCGTCAGCGTTCCGTCCTTCGCGAAGACCGGGCGCAGCTTGCTCAGCTTCTCCATCGAGGTGTCGGCGCGGACGAGATCGTCGGCGTGGACGCGATCGCCGCTCGGGAGCTCGACCGGCGCGACCTCACGATCGAAGCGGCCGCTGCGGATCGCGTTCGCCGCGCGGTGGTGCGAGCGCAGCGCCAGCTCGTCCTGCGCCTCGCGGCCGATCTCGTTGCGCCGCGCCATCTCCTCGGCGGCCTCGCCCATCACCTGGCCGGTCGTGCGCTCGGCGATCTTGGGGCGCTGCGGGAGGATCTCGGAGAGCGGCATCAGCTGCGCGAGCACCCCGAGCATGTCGCCCGGCGTCGCCTTGCCGAAGGCGAGCGGCGCCATCGCGTGCACGACCTTCTGCGGCAGCTTGATCTCGGCGTTCGAGGTCGAGTCGCTGCCGCCGGCGATCATCACGTCGGCGTCGCCGCGCTCGATGGCGCTGACCGCGCTGGTGATCGCCTGCAGGCCCGAGGCGCACGCGCGGGTCACGGTGAACGCCTCGACCGAGAAGGGAAGCCGCAGGTCGAGCGCGATCTCCCGGCCCACGTTGGGCGCGAGGCCCGGCAGGATCACGCCGCCCCACACGATGCCGTCGAGCTCCTTGCGATCGAGCTCGGTCCGCTCGAGCAGGCTCCCGACCGCGCTCACGCCGAGCGCGATGGTGTCCGTCTTCAAGAGCTTGCCGAACGCCCGCACGAAGGGCGTGCGCACGCCGCTCACGATCACCGCTCGTCTCTTCATGCTCATGCTCCGATGAACGCGCCGCCGCAGGCGCGGATGATCTGACCGGCGAGGCCCTGGCTGCCGGGGCTCGCGAGGAAGGTGACGAGCTGGCCGATGTCCTCGGGCTCGCCGCCCTGGCCGAGGTTGCTCAGCCGGCGGCCGGCCTCGCGGATCATCACCGGGATCGCCCGCGTGAGGCGGGTCTCGATGAAGCCGGGCGCGATCGCGTTGACCGCGATGCCGCGCGGCGCGAGCTCGAGGGCGCGCTTCTCGACGTAGCCCACGATGCCGGCCTTCGACGCGGCGTAGTTGGTCTGGCCCATGTTGCCGGCGATGCCGGCCACGCTGCTGAGGCAGACGATCCGGCCGTGATCGCGGAGCACGCCGCCACCGATCAAGGTGTCGTCGATGCGGACGACGGCGTCGAGGTTCACGTCGATGGCCTGCCGCCACTTGTCCTCGCTCATCTTGGCGAGGGTCTTGTCGCGCGTGATGCCGGCGTTGTGCACGACGACGTCGACGCCGCCGTGCTCGCTGCGCAGCGCGCTCGCGATCTTCTCGGGCGCGTCGGCCGCGGTCACGTCGACGGCGAGGACCGAGCCGCCGATCTCGCGGGCCACCTGGCTCAGCGGGCCGTCGTCCTCGGGGCGATCGAGGCAGACGACGGAGGCGCCCTCGGCCGCGAGCAGGCGCGCGGTCTCCGCGCCGATGCCGCGCGCGGCCCCGGTCACGAGGGCCACCTTCTTCTCGAGCGGGCGCACGTACGGGACCTCGCGATCGGTGCCCGGGCCCTCGGCCGCGAGGCGCGAGACGGAGAAGGGCTGGCCGCTGAGGAACGCCGAGCGCGACGAGAGCAGGAAGCGCAGGAGCGCCGGGACACGAGCCTCGGCGCCGCGCGCCACGTAGACGACGTGCGCGGTCGCGCCGCGCCTGCCGAGCTCGCGGGCGAGGCTCCGCACGAAGCCCTCGAGCGCGCGCTGCGAGGC
>JAEZBP010000994.1 GCA_023427125.1 Pseudomonadota bacterium
CTCGGCGCTGCGCGCCGGCTCAGGACGAACGGTGAAGAAGGCAATTCAGAGCTCGACGTCGCCGGAGAGGATGCGGCGGGGGTTCTCGGCGAGAAGCTCCTCGGTCTCCTCGTCGCCCACCAGCTCACGCAGCCGCGCGATGGCCTCGCCGACCAGCGCGACGTCGCCCGGGCGGTGCGCGTCGGTGCAGGCGGCGTAGTAGACGCCCTCGTCGAGCATGCGCTCGGCGGCGCGGCGCGAGGCGCGGCCGTAGCGGCCGACGAGCGACATCACGTCGAGCAGCGCCACCGTGCCCACCGCGAGCATCGGGTCGAGCGGATCGGTCTCGTCGAAGAGCGCCGCGTAGCGCTCGGGGTGCGCGAGCACCGGGCGCACGCCGCGCACCTGCATCTCGAAGAAGCGCTCCTCGAGCCGCAGCGGCCAGACCTCGTAGTGGAGCTCGACGAGCGCCGCCTTGCCGCCCGGATAGGGCTGGATCTCGTCGCTCAGGAAGAGCTGCCAGAAGACGTCGTCGCAGTAGTGCTCGGCGCCGAGCCCCGTCTCCGGCAGCCCCGCGATCCCGGTCGCGATGTCGCAGAGCTCGCGGTACGCCCGCGCGAGGCCCGGGCGGCGGTTGTCGAACATGGCGGTGCGGATGTGCGGCGTGGCGACGACCGTCGAGAAGCCGAGGCGCCCGAGGCCGCTCAGCAATGCGAGGCCCTCGTCCATCGTGCGCACCCCGTCGTCGATGCCCGGCAGGTAGTGGCAGTGCAGATCGACGAAGCCGCTCATCGCTGCAGCTCCAGCTGGAGGTACACCTGAGGCACCTCGGCGAGCAGGCGCTCGCGCTCGTTCCACTTGGGCTCGTCGAGCACCATGTCGAGGAGATGCGCGAGTATCTCGCCGACGTAGCGCCCCGGCGGCTGACCGACGGCCGCCACCACGTCCTCGCCGGTGATCGGCAGGTCTCGGATCGCGAGCGGCACCCCCCGATCGACCTCGGCGCGCGCCCGATCGCGCAGCTCGCTCACCTCCTGCCCGGAAGCGCGCGCGAGCGCGAGCACGTCGCCCACCGCGTCGAGCCCGACCGCCGAGAGCCAGCGCCGCACGCCGGCGTCG
Source organism: Pseudomonadota bacterium (assembly GCA_023427125.1). Lineage (GTDB taxonomy): Bacteria > Myxococcota_A > Polyangia > Polyangiales > Sandaracinaceae > JAEZBP01. The sequence continues at coordinate 1,099 of JAEZBP010000994.1, forward strand.
TCGAGCGAGGAGGACTCCGGCACCCTCGCGTGCGCGAGCAAGTGCACCACCCGCTTGCGCTCCTGGTTCGACGCGCGCAGCCCTCGCAGCCATCCGTCGGCCCACGCGGCGTCCTCGAGCCCCGAGAGCAGCGCCGCGAGCCGCACCTCGTGATCGATCCGGCAGCGGTCGACCCGCGCCATCGTGCGGGCGAACGCGTCGTCATCGAGGGCGGCGAGCGGCGCGCACGTGATGGCGAGGATGCCCGTCCGGCGCATCACCTCGAAGGCCGGCGAGGGCCGCGCGCTGCGGAGCGCCTTGCGCCACTCCTCGTGCACGCGCTCGGGGCTGACCTTGCGGAAGGTCTCGAGGCTCGGCGCGATGGCGGCCTCGGTGGCCGGATCGAGCGTGAAGCAGAGCGTCGCCGCGAAGCGCGCGGCGCGCAGGACCCGGAGGCCGTCCTCGCCGAAGCGCGCGGCCGGATCGCCCACCGCGCGGATCACCTTGGCGTCGAGATCCGCGAGGCCGCCCCAGGGATCGACCAGCGCCTCGCGCAGGGGATCGAACGCGATGGCGTTGACCGTGAAGTCGCGGCGCCCGAGGTCCGCCTCGATCTCGCGCACGAACTCCACCGAGTCGGGCCGGCGGCCGTCGCTGTAGGCGCCCTCCCCCCGCAGCGTCGTGATCTCGTAGTGCCGCCCGCGGGAGACGACCGTGACGGTGCCGTGCTGGATGCCGGTCGGGATGGTGCGCTTGAAGGTCGCCTGCACCTCGCCGGGCAGCGCGCTCGTCGCGAGATCCCAGTCGCTCACCTCTCGGCCCATCAAGAGATCGCGCACGCACCCGCCGACCACCCACGCGCGGTGGCCCGCCTCGTCGAGGCGGCGGCACACCTCGATCACGGGACCGGGGATGGAGAGCGAGCGCGTCACGGCCCATCCCTACGCTCTCGCGCGCATCCCCGCCAGCGTTCCCGTGCCCCTGCCCCTGCCCCTGCCCTTGCCCAAACGCGTGTGCGGGTGCGTACGAGCGAGCCGGCCTCATGTCCTCAAGGGCAGGGGCAGGGGCAAGGGCAAGGGCAGGGGCAAGGCTCGCTCGCTCAGGCGCCGCGCAGGCCAGGCTGGGTGTCTTCGCCCTCGATGGGCGGGAGCGCGTGGCTCTCCGAGGCGAGCTGCCGGCCGTGCACCTCGAGCGCGCGGTCGCGCAGCTCGGCGATCGCCGCCTGCCCCTCGCGGTCGTCCGGAGAGGTGATCGACTCGAGGTGCGTCGCGAACGACTGACAGGTGCGGGCGAGCTCGATCTCGTTGCCGAGCTCCTCGAAGAGCGCGAGCGAGCGCCGGTAGGCCGCCTCCGAGGGGCGCCGGCCCTCCTCGCCGCGCCGGGCCTCGATCTCCGCCAGCGTCCGCAGCGCCACCCCGAGGAAGGGCTTGCTCCGGGCCTGCTCGAAGATCGCGACCGAGCGCGCGACGTAGCCGCGCGCCGCCTCGAGGTTCTCGAGGAGCATGTGGGCCTTGGCGAGCCCGCGCAGGATCTCCGCCTCGAGGATCCGATCGCCGAGCGTCGCGCTGATGCGCTCGGCGTCCGAGAGCACCCGGATCGCGTCCTCGGGGTCGCCCTTGCGGTAGCTCGACTCGCCGAGGTTCGTGAGGATCACCGCCTCGCGCATCCGATCGCCGACCCGGCGCGCGTACTCGAGCGCCTCGCCCCAGAGCGCGGTGGCCCGCGCGTGATCGCCGTTGTCCTGGTGGATGGTGCCGAGGTTGTTCAGCGTCTGCGCCATCCCCGGCGCGTCGCCGATGTCCTTGCGTATCGCGAGCGCCTCGTTGAAGGCGTCGAGCGCCTCCTCGAAGCGGCCGCTGTCCTGATAGACGAGCCCGAGGTTGTTGAGGCTCAGCGCGATGGAGCGCCGGTCGCCGAGCTCGCGCCGCAGCTCGAGGCCCGCCCGCGTGAAGCGCTCGGCGGGCTCGTAGGCGCCGCGCATCCAGTGCACCTTGCCGACGTCGTCGAGCGAGCTCGCGACCCCGCGCTTGTCGCCCGCGGCGTCGAAGAGCGCGTGGCCGGTGCCGAGGTTGCGCATGGCCTCCTCGAGCTGGCCGGTCGCGCGGTAGACGCGGCCGATCCGGTTGTGCGCCGCGCCGCCCTTCGACTTCGAGTCGAGCCGGTAGGCGAGCGCGAGCATGCGGCGAAAGGCGCTCAGCGCCTCGTCGTTCTTGCCGAGGAGCTGCAGCACGTCGCCGTAGTCGTGCTCGGCGGCGAGCCTCCGCACGAGGTGCGAGTCGCCGAGGAGCGCGAGGCCGCGCGCGTAGTAGTCGGCGGCCTTGGCGTTGGCGAAGCGGGCGCGGGCGCGATCGCCGGCCGCGAGGAAGTAGAACGCGGCCTGCTGCGGCGCGCCGCCGCGCTCGTAGTGGAAGGCGAGCATCTCGAGCGCCTCCTCGCCGTGCTCCTCGAGGCGCAGCTCGAGCCACTCGGCGACGCGGCGGTGGTAGCGCCGCCGCGTGTCGGCGGGGGTCAGGCGCGCGAGCGCGTCGCGCTCGAGGTTGTGCTTGAACGCGAGCTCCTCCTCGCCGGGGATCGAGGAGTCGGCGAAGCGCATCACGTAGTCGCGCTCCTCGAGGGCGCTCAGCAGATCGCGGTAGTGGCCGGCCAGATCCTCGGCGCCGCCCCAGAGCTGCGGCGGATCGCGATCGAGGCGGCCGAGCGCGACGAGCGCGCCGAGCCAGAAGACGCTGCCCATGGAGGCGGCCCGCTCGAGCAGCTGCCGCTCGGGGCCGGCCATCGAGGCGATGCGCGCGGCGATCGCGTCGTCGACCGAGAGGGGGAGCGAGGCGTCCTCGAGACGCTCGAGATCCACGCTCCACGTTCCGTCTTCCTTCGGCACGAGGGTGCCGGCCTCGAGGAAGGTGCGGACCATCTGCTCGAGGAGGTAGGGAGAGCCGCCGGCCATGTCGACGGCGGCCTCGACGAGCTCCTCGGG
>JAEZBP010001019.1 GCA_023427125.1 Pseudomonadota bacterium
GCCCCGTGACGAGCGCGGCGCCGAGTGCGAAGCTCGCTCGGTGCGGATGACGCGCATCGCCCTCACCTTGCTGCTCGTGGCGTGCGGCTCGCCGGCCACGCCCGACGGAGGCCTCGACGGAGGCCGCGACGCCGGGGTGGACGCCGGGCCGCGCTGCGAGCGAGCGAGCGGCCTCCCCGATCCGCTCGTGTGCAACGGGAGCGCGGCGCTCTGCGATCGCCCGTACGACGCCGTCGCCTATCCGACCACGCACAACGCGATGAGCAACGCAGAGGAGCGCTGGGTCGCGCCGAACCAGAACGTGTCGATGTGGCAGCAGCTCGAGGACGGCGTGCGCGGCCTCATGCTCGATGTCTACGAGGATGAGGGCGAGACCCTGCTCTGCCATGGCTTCTGCCGGCTCGGGAGCCGCCCGCTGACCGAGGCGCTCATCGAGCTGCGCACGTTCATGGACTGCCACCCGGCCGAGGTGCTCACCATCATCTTCGAGCCGCACGTCGACGAGCCGTTGATCGCGGCCTCGTTCGAGGCGGCTGGCTTGCTCCCCTACCTGCATGAGCAGCCGCTCGGCGCGAGCTGGCCGACGCTGCGCGCGATGATCGAGAGCGGCCGCCGCCTCGTGATCTTCACCGAGACCTCGGACGTGTCGCTCCCCTGGTATCACCACGCCTACAGCTACGCGTGGGACAATGACTACGCGAACCGGACTCCGTCGGACCTCGACTGCGAGGTCAACCGCGGCGCCGGTGAGAGCTCCGTCTTCATCCTGAACCACTTCCTCACCGCGCCGATCGCGATGCGCTCGCTCGCGGAGATGATCAACCACAACCCGTTCTTCATCGATCAGGTGCGGCGCTGCGAGAGCGAGACCGGCCAGCTCCCGAACTTCATCACCGTCGACTTCCACGACATCGGTGACCTCTTCGAAGTCGTCGACGCGATGAACGGCCTCTGACGCCGGACGCGAGAGGCTGTCAGCGGGAGGCGTCCTTCACGAACGCCGCCACCGCGTCCAGCCACTCGTCCGCGCCGGCGAGCGGATCCTTCCGGGAGCGAGCCAGCGAGTGATCGGCGCCGGCGATCTCGAGGTGCCGGGCGCTCGGGATCGTCTCGAGCACGGCGCGCAGCTTCGTCGGGTCGCAGAGCGCGTCCTTCTCGCCGGAGACGAAGAGCTGCGGGACGAGCACCTTCGGGAGGTGATCGGCGCGGAGCTTCTCGGGCTTCTTCGGCGGGTGAAGCGGATAGCCGAGGTACACCGCCGCGCGCACCTCCGGCGCCCGCCCTTCCGCCAGGAGCATCGACGCCATCCGCCCGCCCATGCTCTTGCCGCCGATCGAGAGCGGCCCATGGCCGCGCAACGCGAGCGCCCGATCGATCACCGCGCGCCACGTGGCGAGCAGGCGCTTCGCGGGATCCGGCGGCTTCTTCGTGCCCGAGCGCTGCGCCGCCTCCATGTACGGGAAGTGGAAGCGGACCACACAGAGCCCGCGCTGGACCAGGCCGCTCGCCGCCGTCGCCATGAACGGGCTCGTGTACGGCGCGCCCGCGCCGTGCGCGAGGATCAAGAGCGGCCGCCCGCGGATCGATGAGCGAAGCGGAGTGACGGTAGGCCGACACCTGCCGCCGTTTGCAAGTGTCGGGATGCCGTCACGCAGCGGAGCGACCCACGTGAGCGTGCCGTCGCGGACCCAGCTGATCGGGCGCCCCTCGATCTCGAGCTCGGGCATGCGCGCACGGTCGCACACGCGCGAGCTCGCCGGTAGCGGGTCGCCAGCGCACGCTGTGAGGGCTCCGATCAGCCCGCGCGGTGGTGCCAGCTCTCGATGCCTCCGGGTAGCGCGCGCACGCGGAAGCCGCGCTGGGTGAGCGCGCGCGCCGCGTCGTAGGAGCGCTTGCCGCTCTTGCAGTACAGCAAGAGCTCGCGGTCGCGCGGGAGCTCCTCGAGCCGATCGCGCAGCTGCGAGAGCGGGACGTTGCGCGCGCCGGGGACGTGCTCGGTGTCGAACTCGTCCGGCTCGCGAACGTCGACGAGCAGCGCGTCGCCGATCTCGTCCCAGGCCGCCATCGGAAGATCGCCGCGCAGGTGGTTCGCCGAGATCATCCCGGCGACGTTCACGGGATCCTTCGCGGCGCCGAACTGCGGCGCGTAGCAGAGCTCGGCTTCCTCGAGATCGTAGACGCTCGCACCCATCTGGATCGCCATCGCGATCACGTCGATGCGCTTGTCCACGTCGGCGCGTCCGACCGCTTGCGCGCCGAGGACGCGACCATCCTCCGGAGAGAAGAGGAGCTTGAGGTGGATCGTCTGCGCGCCCGGGTAGTACGTGACGTGGCTGCTCGGATGGAGGTGCGACGCGCGATAGGCGACCCCCATCGCCCGCAGCGTCTTCTCGTTCACGCCGGTCGTCGCGGCGGTGAGCCCGAACACGCCGCAGACCGCCGTCCCCTGCACGCCGCGGAAGCGCGCCTCCCGCCCCGCGATCGAGTCGGCCGCGACGCGACCCTGCCGGCTCGCCGGGCCCGCGAGCGGCATCGAGATGGCGCGCCCGCTCACCACGCAGCGCGTCTCCACGACGTCGCCCGCCGCCCAGATGTGCGGATCGGCGGTGCGCATCGACTCGTCGACCACGAGGCCGCCGCGCGCTCCGATCTCGAGACCGGCCTCGCGCGCGAGCGTCACCTCCGGGCGCACGCCGAGTCCGAGCACTACGACGTCGGCTTCGAACGCCGCGCCGTCGCCGTGCACACGGAGGGACTCTCCGATGCGCTCGATACGCTCGAGCGACGTCGAGAGCATCAGCCGTACGCCGTGCTGCTCGAGGTGCGCCTGGACCGGCCGCGCCATCTCCGGATCGAGCGGCGCGAGCACCTGGTCGGCGCGCTCCACGAGCGTCACCTCGAGGCCGCGGTGCACGAGGTTCTCCGCGATCTCGAGGCCGATGAAGCCCGCCCCGACCACGACCGCGCGCCGCGCGCCCCGCTCGGCCATCCACTCCTTGAGCCGGCGCGTGTCGGGCACGTCGCGGACGGAGAACACCCCGGGGAGATCGATGCCCTCGATCGGCGGGCGGATCGGCGTCGCGCCCGTGCTGAGCACGAGGGCGTCGTAGCGCTCCGTGCGCACCTCGCCGTCCGGCGTGCGCACGTCGATCGTGCGCGCGGCCCGATCGACGCGGAGCACCTCGTGGCGCACGCGCACATCGATCGCGAGGCGCTCGCGGAAGCGCTCGGGCGTGACGAGCAAGAGATCGCTCTCCCTCGGGATCACGTCGCCCACGTGATAGGGGAGGCCGCAGCTCGCGAAGGACACGTGCGGGCCGCGCTCGAAGAGGATGATCTCGGCGCTCTCGTCGAGGCGGCGCGCCCGCGCCGCGCACGAGGCGCCCGCCGCGACGCCGCCGACGATGAGGATTCGTTTCGTCATGGGAGGTGACCGTAGAGGTACGCATCCCGGCCCGCTTGCGCCCACACAATCGCCGCCACCGCGTGTGAAGCGTCACTGAGTTTGCTGTGCGCGCGCTTCGCGAGCGCGCGGGCCGAGCTCCGCGGCACCGACCAGCGGGCGCTTCCCATCCCCGGTGTCCAGTCGAGGGTGAACGTGCCGCTCGGCCGTGATCTCCGACGGCTCTCAGGCCCCGCGCTGGTAGAACGGGTTCGTTCCTGCGTCGTGGTTCGTGACGTCGATGATCTCGCCCAGGCCGGGGAAGCGCTCGCGGAGCTGCTTCTCGACGCCCTGGCGCAGCGTCATGGCGGCCATGCCGCAGCCCTGGCAGCTCCCGCCCATCTCCAGGTACACGTCTCCGTCCTTGATCCCGTGGAGCGTGATGTGCCCGCGGTGCGCCGCGATCTGTGGGTTGATCGCGTCCTCGATGAAGTCGTTCACCTCCGTCTCGAACGCGTCGTCGAAGGTGCGCTTCGCGTGAGGGTTGTCGAACTTGAACCCGCCAGGCGGCCCCTCCACGAAGTCGATCGTGGCGCCCTCGAGGTTCGCGGCGCTCGCAGGATCCGCCACGAACACCAGCTCCTCGATCTTCGCCTGGATGTCGTCGGCCTCGATCTCCTCGGCCTCGATGAAGTGGATCTCGTAGTCGAAGCGGTACGGGGCCACCTTGCGCGCACGGACGCGGATCAGGTTGCCGACGTCGCCCTCGGTCGCGATCACCTCTTGGATCTTCGCCTGGGCCAGCTGGGTGAGGGCGATCACGTGGCTCACTCTCCGTCGCTGCGACCACGCCAGTGATCGTTCGCCGCAGCCACGGTCGCGAAATGGACCGCGACGACGTGGGACGAAGCGATCAGGTCCGCGGCGTTCTCGGCGTACTGCGGGCGCAGCTCGCGAAGCTTCTCGACATCGGGTTGGGTGTACTTGACGCCACGCCGCGCCAGCGTGATCGCGAGCTCGAACCCCTCCTGCGGGGTGCGGGTGATCAGGGAGGAAAGCCAAACATCGGACATGAGGACTCCAGTGAGGGTGTGTGCAGGTGACATGGAGCAACTCGCGCGATCCTGCCAGGGGTGACGCCGGACGTCACGGGCAAGCGTTCCAAATCGAGACACGTGGAACGGTGCGCGAGGCCCGGATAGCACATCGGCGGCGGCGAGCACCGCGGCGCCGGCCCGCGCCTCGACGGGCTCGACCGCGAGGTGGGGCGAGAAGGCGGGATCGCGGAGCGCGCATCGCTGCGTAGATGTCCAGCAAGGAGCGTGCCCCTGCGCTCGCCCGCCCCCGGGAAATGCGCAATGGCGACCGCCACGTTCGCCGCGAGATGGATCTCCGCGAGCGGCTCCGGGGCGTGCTCTTGGGCACCGCCGTCGGCGACGCCCTCGGCCTCGCGACCGAGGGGATGAGCGGCGCCTCGATCGCGCCCTTCTGAGCGCCGCCGCGGACTCGAATGTGCAGCGGTGTGCGGGCCGCCGTGCTGCGCGCTGCACGACGACCGCGCGTAGCGCGCACGGCGCAGCGAGGCGTGGCGGGCACACGAGTTGCCGGAGCGAGGCCACCCGAAGAGGAGCTGACCATGAACACCCACGATCTCACTCGCATCGCGCTCGCCTGCTCGCTCGCGCTCGCCTCGGCCTGCGGGAGCGGCGACCCCCTGACCGGCACGTGGCGCCAGCCCGACGCCACCACCCGACTGCCCGCCGAGTACGGCGGCGGAGACCTCGCCGTCGACGCGACCCTCACCTTCGACGGTGAAGCGGCGACGCCCACGTTCGACATGCACCTCGACCTCGCGCTCGAGGGACTGGCCGACGTGGTCGACGCGCACGGCACCTACGAGGACCTCGGCGACGACCTCGAGCTGACCTTCGAGGGCTTCACCATCGACCCCGCGTCGGGCAACACCGCTCGCGTCGCGGACGATGGCTCGCAGTGCATCACGCTGATGGGCTTCGGCGGCGCGGAGGTCTGCTTCCCCGCAGTGCAGACGAACCCGCACGCGATCGAGGGCCAGACGCTCACGATGACCATCGATCAAGCCGTCGCGCCGGCGGCCCTCACCGAGACCCCGCTCTCGCTGGGCCGCGTCCAGTAGCCCCGCTCGAGCCGGACCGCGAGGAGAGGACATGAGCTTCGGTCGGCGTGGCTTTCTGAGAGCTCTCGCCGCCGGCGGCGCCGCGTGCCTCGCCGGCTGCGACGCGGCGCTCGCTCCCTTCGACGCGGCGCTCGACGGC
>JAEZBP010001080.1 GCA_023427125.1 Pseudomonadota bacterium
CGGGGCCCCCCCCCCGCTTCCTCTCTCCGAGGCTCGTGATGTTGGTGAAGTCTCTCGCCGCTGTGTTGCTCGCGCTCTCCGTCTCGGGGTGCGTCGGCGATCCTCTCGTCGCGGTCGATCCACCCGAGCCGCCGGAGGCCACCGTCGAGCGCGCCGAGTGGGAGCCCGCGCCTGCCGGCTGTGAGGGCATCGATGCGCGGGCCCTGAGGCTCGCGGCGTGCGAGGGCGAGCCTCTCCTCGGCGCGCTGGTCGACTGGCGAGGGGCCGTTCACTGCGTCGACTCGCTCTCGCTCCTCCAGCTCGAGTTGGGCCCGACCCAGGCGTTCGATCCGGTCGCCGGCGACCCGAGCCCGCAGCCGAATCGTCCGCCTCCGCCCGATCTCCGTCCCTGACGCGATCAGCTCGGCGTGGCCACCCACGCGAAGGCGAAGCGCGCGATCGAGAGGTCGCCCTTCCGAGGCGCGATCGTCACCGACTCGATCGCCGGCGCGGCCGGCGCCGCTTGGACGGCGCGCACGTCCGCCAGCATCTCGGCCTCGAGCGCTCGGAGCGCCTCCCGCGCGTCCGCCAGCTTCGCCTCGGCGCGATCCACGTCGCTGCCCTGCTCCGACATCCGCCTTGCTCGCTTCGCGGCGCTCGCCGCGCGGCTCACGTGGCCGCCGACCGAGCCGCGGCCGAAGATCGCGCCGAGCACGGTCGTGCCGACGCCGAGCGCGGTGTCGAGCTGAGCCGAGCGCGCCTGGCCCTTCTCGCGCCGCACCGCGTCCTCCGCCTTCTGCGCGCTGGCCTCCGCCTTCGCGATCTTCGTCGCCCACTTCTCGCGAAGCTTCGCGACCGCGGTGTCGCGCGCCTCGCGCTCGGCCTGCCGCACGCGCGCGACGAAGGCGTCGTAGCCCTCGCCGGCGACCGACCAGAGGCGCAGCGGCCGGCTGTGACCGATGCTCATCGTCGCGGTGCGGATGAGGTGGCTCTCGAGCGTCGAGCGGAGCTGCTTCAGTCGCGCAGGCGTGAGCGCGCCCCGCGGGATGGGGAGCCACCCCTTCGCCACGAGCGGCACCTGGTGGAGCACCAGCTGCTTGGGATCGACGACGCTCGCCCCCTCCCAGATCGCCTGCGGCGTGCTTTCGGCGAGCGGCGCCAGCAGCGCGCGCTCGAACCACGCGTCGAGGCCCGCCTTCGCATGGACGTAGTGCAGCTCCGTGACCGCGAGGAGCGCGGGCCGATAGACGAAGTCGCCCGACGGCTCGCCGATGAAGAGCTCCTCCAGATCCGCCCCGAGCACCGGTCGCTCGGGAGGGGCCACAGGAGCCGCGCTGGGCGGTGAGACCGTCGCCATCGCCGGGCGGCTCGTCAGCGCGCGGATCTGATCGCGCGCCAGCGGACCTCGGAGGTACGAGAGCGCCCACCGCGTCTGGAAGAGCACCGGCGCGTCTTCGTGCACGTTGTTCATGAGGAACACGCGCTTCTCGAGTCCGGCCAGCGTCGCGCGCGCCTCCGCCGCGTCGAAGGCCTTCCCTCCGCTCGCCGCCGCGCCGGCGAGGCCGTCGATCACGCGATCGACGTCGCGCTCGGTCTGCAGGCGGCCGAGGAACCAGGTCCCGCAATTCGAGAGCGCCTTGTAGTCGACGTCGACCGGGTTCTGGGTGGCGAGCACGAGGCCGAGCCCGAACGCGCGCGCCTGCTTGAGCAGGGTCAGGAAGAGCCGCTTGCTCGGTGGCTCGCTGACCGGCGGGAGGAAGCCGAAGACCTCATCCATGTAGAGCAGCGCGCGGAGCGAGGTCGTCCCCGGCTGCGCGCGCATCCACCCGAGCACCCTGCCGAGCAGCAGCGTGACGAAGAACATCCGCTCGCTCTCGGCGAGGTGCGCGATCGAGAGCACGACCACGCGCGGCTTGCCCTCCTTCGTGTAGAGCAGCCGCTGAGGGTCGAGCGGCTCGCCCTCGAGCCACGACGCGAAGCCGGGGCTCGCCAAGAGCGCGTTGAGCCGCATCGCGAGGCTCTGTCGCTCCTTCGGCGGATAGAAGGTGTCCAGATCGAGCACGCCGATCCGCGCGAACGGAGGCTCGAGGATCGCGCGGATCAGCCCGCCGAGCTCGAGCGAGCGACCCTCGGCGAACGCGTGGTGGAGCACGTTGGACAAGAAGACGTGCTCGCGCGCGCTGATCGGATCGGCCTCGATCCCGATCAGCGAGAGGAGGCCGCTCACCGCCGCGTCGACCGCCTCGCGGTGCGCCTCGGGGTCCTCCGATCGCGGCGGCTCGAGCGCGCCGAGGATGGCGAGCGGCGTACCCGCGCTCGATCCGGGCGTGTAGATCGCGAGGTCCACCGTCTCTCGGAGCTTCGCGATCCGCGCTCCATCTTGCCCCCACGCGGCGAGCCCCTCGCGCCACTCGGCCGCCACCTCGCGCGCGCGCTCAGCGACGCTCTTGCCGCGCCGGCTCGCGTCGCCCGGATCGATCCAGGGCTCGAAGTCCTCGGGCGAGAGCGATGGAAAGGTGAGCAGGAGGTTCGCGATGTCACCCTTGGGATCGATGCAGATCGCGGGCACTCCGTCGATCGCCGCCTCCTCGAGGAGCGAGAGGCAGAGGCCGGTCTTGCCGCTCCCGGTCATGCCCACGCAGAAAGCGTGGGTGGTCAGATCTCTCGCGTCGTAGAGGAGCGGCGGCCCGCTCGCTGTCTTCGCCGCTCGATCGAACGTGCGTCCGAGATAGAACGCGCCGAGCTTCTCGAAGTCTGCCGGAGTCGGGATCGCCATGGCGCGGCACCATACCAGCCCGACGACGGATCAAAGCGCGCTGCGGCTCGCCATGTACGCCGCCTCGAGGCTCTGCCCGAGCTGGACCTCGAGCACCTCGACGCCGCGCGCGATCAAGCCCGGGAGGATTGCGCCGTTGACCGCCCCCGGCGACTCGCCCTCCGCGAGCTCGAGCACGAGCGTGTCTCCCTCGAGGTGCGCCGCGCGCTCGCCGAGCAGATCGCGGACGCTCTCGAGGTCGATCGACGCAGCGAGCCGCACCCGCACGAGGCGGCCGCGGCGTGTGACCTCCTCCACGCCGCCGCTCTTCACGCAGCGGCCGGCCTCGATGAAGGCCACGTGATCGCAGGTGGCCTCGAGGTCCTGGAGGATGTGTGAGCTGACCACGATCGTGCGCTTGCCGCGCTCTTCGCGCAGCACCTCGCGCATCTCCACGACGAGGTGCGGATCGAGCCCGCCCGTCGGCTCGTCGAGCAGGACGAGCGCGGGGTCGCCGAGGAGCGCCTGCGCGACCGCGAGGCGGCGCCGCATGCCGTGCGAGAGCTGGCCGACGCGCGCGTGCTGTCGATCGCGGAGGCGAACCAGCTCGAGCACGCGCTCGGCGTCCTTCACCGCGCCCGCGCGGCTCAGCCCCTGGAGACGCGCGTAGAACGTGAGGAGCTGGCGCGCGCTCGAGTAGGGGTTCAGCTCGCAGTCTTGCGGCAGCACCGTCACGCGGCCTGCGTGCTTGACCGGGTCGAAGGCGCCGACGCCGAGCACGTCCACGGTCCCGGCCTCGGGCTTGATCGACCCGCTCACGATGCCGAACGTCGTCGTCTTCCCGGCGCCGTTCGGGCCGATGAGGCCGAGGAGCGCGCCCCGCGGCACGTCGAGCGTGAGCCCGTCGAGCGCGACGGTGCGCCCGTAGCGCTTCTGGACCCCCATCAGCCTGAGCGCGAAGCGGCTCACGCGTCCCTCCGCGCGAAGCGGAGGTGCCCGAGCGCGAAGTACGAGACGCCGAGCGCGACGAGGATCGCGATCGAGGACAGCACCGCGCTCGCCTCGAGCCGCCACAGATCGAGCCGGTGCGCGGCGGGGAAGAACATTCGCAGCGAGCCCGCGAGCACCGGCGCCGCCTCGTGCACCGCGTCGCGGCTCAGCCAACCGTGGGCCGCGAAGACGAACGCGAGCGCGAGGAGGCCGAGGGCGCGCGACCACGGCACCGAGCGCGTGAGCTGCGAGACGCCGAGCGCCAGGCCGAGGTGCGCGAACGCGAACGCGTACGAGGTGGCCGCGTAGCGCGCGAGCCAGAGCGCGGTGTCGAGCGGCGCGAAGCTCGAGAGGCGGATCCAGCCGGTGATCCACGCGGCGAGCGCGCCGAGGGTGACGCCGAGCGCGAGGAGCGCCGCCTGGCCGAGGAGCTTGCCGAGCGCCCACGCCGCCCGATCGGTCCGGAAGAGCGCGAAGCGCACCGACCCCGACGCCACCTCCGCCGCGATCGTCTCGCTCGAGGTGAGCGTGACGAAGATCGGCCCGAAGGTGAGCGCGACCCAGCCGTAGAGGAGCGCGATGGGCGGCAGGCGCACGAGCGCCGCGGCGAGCTCGCGATCGCGTACCAGGCGGGAGAGCACGTCGAGGAGCTCGGGGCTCTCCATGACGGCCTGCGTGAGGCTGCCCGGCGTGTCCGTGCGGGCGACGAGGAGCTGCTCGGCGAGCTCCTCCTCGATGGTCTGCAGGACCTCCGTGAAGATCACCGTCGAGGCCACCGCGCCCGCGACGTAGAGCGCCAGGAAGACGAGCACCTTACGCGAGCGCAGCGACTCGCCGAGATCGAACGCGGCGACGACGCACGCATCGCGGAGTGATCGCATCTCAGCGCGCCTCCGCTTCGCTCCGGATCGCGGCGCGCGCCGCCGGCTCGAGCTCCGCGAGATCGATGAAGTTCCAGATCTCGAGCGCGCTCGGATCGACGCTCTCCATCCGCTCGGGCCCGACCAAGGCCTCGAGGCGGAGCTGCGCGCGGTGGAGGACGCCGGTGACGTCGTGCGTGATGCCGAGGAGATCTCGCGGCGCCGGGGCCTCATCGCCGAGCGCCAAGACGAGCAGCTCCTCGCCGTGGCCGTGGAGCTCGGCGTTCATCTCGCCGAGCGCCGTGTCGAGCGTGGCCAGCTCCTCGTCGTCGAGGCCCGCCTGCTCGGCGAGCGCCGCGCGGCTCTGCACCCGCCGCACCCGCTGGATCGAGACCGCGCGCTGGAACGCCTCCATGCGCTCGTCGGGCGCGCCCTCTACCCACCGCTCGCGCCACCCCCCGCGCGGGACGCCGCCGTCGCCGAGCTGCGCGAGCTCGCGCTCCTCTCCCCGCT
>JAEZBP010000824.1 GCA_023427125.1 Pseudomonadota bacterium
GGGCTCGCCGACCGCGGCGTAGCAGTGTGCATGACGTGGTTCCTGGACAAGCAGTTCCTCGCGACGCTCGACCTGTCGGCCTACGACCCTGCCGCCATCGCACGGGTGACGGGCGTGAGCGTCGAGGTCGCGACGGCGTTCGTGGACCCGAGACGCAAGTACTGGGTGAAGACCAATCCGGACTACGGATGGCTCACGGGGGCCAACGGCGACGGCAAGCCGACGCTGCTCTTCGTCGGACAGCCGCGGCTCTCGGCAGAGGGCTCGCAGGCGCCGATCAACGCGGTGTGCACCGACCACCAGACGGGCGTGATCACGACGCACGCGATCGCGCTCGAGGGTGAGCTCGACTGGGACGGTGTGCTCGACGTCGCGGAGGACACGATCGGCTTTCGGCCCATGGAGAACGCTCCGATGCTGCCATTCAAGCATCCGGAGCTGTGGCACTACGCGATCGTCCCCTTCCCGTTCCACCTCCACGACGACGTGTGCAAGGGATCGGATGATCCGGCCACGGCGCGCGAGTGGATCGAGCGGGGCAACTTCGTGCTGCACTGCGGCAACGCCTACGACATGAGCGCGGAAGGCGACGTCGAGTCCTCCTGATCGAGCGCGGGAACGCGCCGCGCGCGACGCGGCGAGAGCGCGAGCGGTCGCGAGCCTTGCTCGACGAGCGATTCGGCCAGCCCTCCCCCGACCCCTCCCGCGAGCGGGAGGGAGACCTCGCGCGATCTTGTCCTCGAATCGCGCTCGGTTACTCAAAGGCCGTCGCGAGATCACCTGGCTCGGGGAGCGCCGATCGGAGCGTTCACCCTCGGCTGGACACCGGGGAAGGGAAGCGCCGACAGGACGGAGAGTCCGCGCAGCTCAGCCGCGCGCTCGCGAAGCGCGCCAACTCAGTCAGAGACCGTGAATCGATTCTCCCTGGGGGCGCCGAGCGGAGCGGTTCCGGCTGACTGGACACCGGGGATGGTAAGCGCCTGCCGGTCGGTGCCGCGTAGCTCGGCCCGCGCGCTCGCGAAGCGCGCGCAAAGCCAACTCAGAGCTCGATCGCCTCGATGCGCCGGTTCTGCGCTTGGCCCTCTGGGGTGTCGTTCGAGGCGATCGGCTGCTGGTCGCCGTAGCCGACCGCTTCGATGCGGCTGCCGTCGATGCCGTGCGCGACGAGGTAGTCGCGCACCGAGCGGGCGCGCGCCTCGGAGAGCTGCTGGTTGCGGCGGGGGTTGCCGACGTTGTCGGTGTGGCCGGCCACCCGGATGCGCGTGCTCGGGCGGTGCGTCATGTACTCGACGACGCGATCGAGGCGCGGGTGCGACTCGGGATCGATCCGGGCGCTGGCGGTCTCGAAGAGCACGCCCTCGAGGACGATCCGATCCGCCGGGCCCGCCGAGGGCTCGGGGCGCTGGCGGCGGTGGCGCATGGTCAGCCGGATGTTCTGGTTCGGGCCGCTGCGCACCGTGACGCTGGCGGTGGTGTTGCGGCGGCCGAGGCTCAGGTACTCCATCTCGTAGCGCTGGCCGGCCGGCACGAGCACCTCGGCGTAGCCCGTGGAGTCGGTCGGCTCCGTGTAGTACGGCGTGCCGTTGGGCGCGGTCATCTTGATGACGATGCCCGGGATCGGCCCCGCGTCCGGATCGACGACGAAGAGCCGCATCGCCGCGTGCGTCGCCGTCGGCTGGATCTGCGAGGGCCGCTCGCCGCGGGCCTGGCCCGCGGTGTCGGACGACTGCAGCTGGAACTCCCCCTCGGGAGGCGGCTCGCCCTCGGTGGGCTCGGGCGGAGCGCTCTCGTCGGCGGCGGCGCTCTCCGCGCTCACCGCCGGAGGCGCGGCGGTCGAGCTCGCGCCACCGCAGGCCGTGACGAACATCGCGAGGGTGAAGAGCGGAAGTCGGCGCACCATGGTTCTCCTCGTGGAAAGCGAGGCGCAGGGTACCACGTGCCGCGTGCCGGCCCGCGCCGTCAGGGCAGGACGAGCGTCCCGTCGCCCTCGCACTCGGCGGTCACGCTCTCGACGCTCTCGGGGGCGTAGTACCAGTCGATGACGTCGGCGCCGATCTCGCAGCCGGCGACGCGGCCCTCGTCGGGGCATCCGTCGTCGCGGTAGGTGCCGCCGGCGGTCGCGCAGGTCCCCTCGAAGGCGAGCGGGTTCGCCGCCTGGATGCCGGTGCGCTCCTGGCAGCGGTCGTGCTCCTCCCGGAAGTCGCACGCGATGGCCCCTCCGAGGCATCCGGTGAGCGCCAGGGGAAGGAGAGACAGGGCGAGGAAGGTCAGCTGCTTCATGGGCCTCCAGTCGTCCCGTTATTCTGTTTCATTCCGCTTTCGCTACACAAGTGCTTTCGCGCGGAGCCGAGCGAAGCCCCGGGTGCGGCGCGGGCCCTCGCGTCGCGCGCGGAGCGGAGGGCGCTCGCGGTCGCTCGGGTGGAAGCCCGGGCGGAACCACGCGAGCCACTCGCGCCACATCGGCGGGAGCGCGCCGGGGGTCACCCACAGAAAGCGCTGGAGGCGCGCGTGCTCTCGGAGCGAGAGGAGATCGCCGTCGGCGTGCATGAAGCGCGCTTGTTGCTCGATGACCTTCGCCCAGAAGATCGCCGCCGCGATCAGCATGATGGTCGCGCGCTCGGGGTAGTTGCCGCCGGCCGCGAGGTAGACCTCGTAGGCGACGTGCTTGTGCTCGGTCTCCTCGATCGCGTGCCAGCGCCAGAGCGCGGCCATGGTCTCGTCGGCGCCCTCGAGCAGCTCGGGGCGCTCGAGGACCTGATGGCCCATCAGCGCGGTGAAGTGCTCGAGCGCGGCGGTCACGCCGAGCTGCCAGCGCTCCGGGAGGCGCTCGCTCGCGCGGGCGAGCAGGCGCTCGACCCGCGCCTCCATTGCCTCGACCGGCATGCCCTGCGCGGCGAGCATCGCGTTGTACTTCTTGTGCTCGCGCCGGTGGATGCCCTCCTGCGCGCAGAAGTCGCGCACCGCCGCGCGGAGCGCCGGGTCGTGCTTCACCGCGTGCGCAAACGCCTGCACGCTCGCCATGAAGAAGCGCTCGCCGTGCGGGAAGAAGACCGAGAGGTTGTCGAGGAAGCGGGTGATGGACCGGCGCCCGCCATGCCAGTGGCGGGGCACCTCGGGGCCGGTCGCGAAGCGGCGGTCCCGGATCTCGAGCGGTGAGGTGTTCATACCGGCTCAGGTTGACGGCGGCGGCGAGAGGCGCCGAGGACAGCCGGTGCCAACCTCTTGTCATCTCGGGCCAGAGGTGGCCCGGGCGCTCACGGCAGCGGGAGGTCGGCGGCGCGCTGGCCGTCGACGAGGACGGCGATGGAGCGGGCGCCGGGGGCGCGGGGGATCCCGAGGACGACGCTCGGCTGGACCGTGTAGGTGCTCGGCTCCGTCGGGCGGGTGACGGCGCAGGTCACGGTGATGACGCCCGCGTCGTCGAGGGCGACGCTCTCCACCGTGAGCTCCGTGCCGCCGGGCGCCTCGGGCAGCACCACGCCGACCACGTGCTCGCGGGCGAAGTCGGGCGGGGTGTAGGTCTGGCCCATCACGGGGGTGGTGAGGGTCCCGGCCTCGAGCGCCGCCTGATCCGCGAAGGCGAGCGCCGTCGCCTCCGCGGCCTCCGAGCGCAGCCGATAGGGAGCGATGGCTCGCCACTCGAGCGCGCCCGGCGTCGCCTCGGCCGAGGGGCTCTCGGCGGTGGGCGCCGGATCATCGTCGGCGGTCGCCGCGGGCGAGCTCGGGGCGGGATCGCTGCCGCCGCAGCCGGAGAGCAGCACCATCATCAGGGCGAGCGTACGAACCATCTCTCGATCTCCTCGGGTGACGTGGGCCCTTTCATCGGGCCGCCGGAGGGTAGCGCGCCGACCGGACGGGGAGGGCAGCGCTCCCGCGGGGTCCGTGACGAATTGGTCGAGTCGCATGGATGGACGGGGGCGAGACGCCGCGGATGGGTCGTGCCACCCTCTTGTCATCTCGGGCCAGCGATGACGGTTCCTCCCGAAGAACACGCGATCCCCGCCATCCACGCGCTCCACCTCGCCGACGTCGCGGCGCGCTTCGGGGTGGGGCGGGAGGTGCTGCTCGCGGGGGCCGGGCTCGACGCGAGGACGCTCGCCGAGCCCAACGCGCGGCTCGCGGTGCCGGAGCTCGTCGCGCTGATCGAGCGCGCGCGGGCGCTGACCGGCGAGCCGGGCATCGGCTTCTACGTCGGCCTCCAGATGCGCATCGCGTCGCACGGCTACCTCGGCCTGGCCGCGATGACCGCCTCGACGGTGCGCGACGCGCTCGCGATCGCCACGCGCTTTGCGCCGACCCGAACGAGCGCGCTCTCGCTGCGCCTCGACGTGGAGGGCGATGAGGCGAGGCTCGTCTTCGTGGAGCACGCGGATCTCGGGCCGGCGCGGGACGCGTTCGTCTTCGGGCTGCTCACGGGGATCTGGAAGATCGGCGACGCGATCACCGGCCTCTCGCTCGCCGAGCACGGGCCTCGCAGCGGTGCGGCGGGCGCGGACGTCACCTTCGCCGAGCCGGCGTACTTCGCGCGCTTCGCGGCGCTGGCCCCGAGGATCCGCTTCGAGCGGCCACAGACGTGCCTTCGCTTCTCGAGCGCGCTCCTCGGTCGGCCGCTCGTGACGGGCGATCCGGCCGCGTCGCGGCTGACGCTCGAGCAGTGCGAGCGGGAGCTCGATGCGCTGGCGCCGCGGGTGGCCTCGCGGGTGCGGGGGCTCCTTCCTTCGCCCTCGGGGTTTCGGTCGCTCGAGGAGGTGGCGGTGTCGATGCACGTGTCGGCGCGGACGCTCAAGCGGCGGCTCGCGGAGGAGGGCACGACGTTCACGGCGCTGCTGGATTCGGCGCGGCGCGCGCGGGCCGAGGAGCTCTTGCGCTCGCCGCGGCGCACGCTGGACGCGATCGCGAGTGAGCTGGGCTACGCAGACGTGGCGAGCTTCACGCGCGCGTTCCGGCGCTGGACCGGCGAGCCGCCGGGGGCTTGGCGCAGGCGCTGACTCTTCGCCTGTTCTGCTCGACCGGCGGGTCGTTCTCGCTGCGCTGGTGCTGCCGCGCATGATCGATCGGCGGGCCGGGGGAGCTCGTCGCGGCGCCAGTGCAGGCTGCGCAGGGGACGCTGCGCGCCGAACGAGAAACAGCGCTCGTTCGGCGGGTCGTTCTCGCTGCGCTGGTGCTGCCGCGCATGATCGATCGGCGGGCCGGGGGAGCTCGTCGCGGCGCCAGTGCAGGCTGCGCAGGGG
>JAEZBP010001095.1 GCA_023427125.1 Pseudomonadota bacterium
GTTCGCAGGTGTCGGGATGCCGTCGCGCAGCGGAGCGACCCATGTGATCGACCTTCAGAGATCGATCGCGAGGTCCTCGATCTCGACGAAGCCGGCGTCGTCGGTGCGGATCGGGAGCGCGAGCAGCGACTCGCCCGCGCACGGGCCGACGACGCAGAAGCCGTCCTCGCGCCGATAGAGCGCGCCGTGAGTGCCGCAGCGCAGGTGGGCGCCGCTCGCGTCGAAGAACTCGCGCGATCCTCCGTCGAGGGGGATCGGGATGTGCTGGCAGATGTTGAGGTACGCGCGCACCGCGCCGTACTGATCGAGCACCAAGAGCGCCTCGCGCGGGCGCCCGGTCTTCGCGTCTCTCGGCAGCGTGACCACGTGCGCGACGTCGGGCCAGAGCTCGTCGCGGTGCGCGGCGCGGATCCAGGTCATGCGCCCTCGAGCGGCACGTAGGTGCGGCGTGCGCGGATGGACACGACGCGGCGCTCGGGGAGCACGAGCATCGAGAGCGCGCCGCCGTAGACGCAGCCGGTGTCGAGCCCGATCGCGTGTGGCCAGCGCTGGAGACCGCGGACCGCGTCGTGCCCGAACACCACGAGCTCGGGGCCCGGCCAGAGCTTCGCCCAGGGCTCGCCGTCCTCGATGCGCTTGGACGGCGAGCCGTCGGGGCGGATCGAGCGGAGGTTCATCAGATCGCACGCGCGCTGCTCGTCGATCGGCAGACCCGGCACGAGGCCTCCGTGGACGACGATCGCGCCGTCCTCGGGGAGCGCGAGCGTCATCGGGATCGCCTCCAGCCACCGCCAGTCCTCGGGCGAGAGCCGCTCTGCGTCGGGCCGGTGCGCGGGCCCGAGCGGCTTCTTGGAGAGGCCCTGGTGGAAGAGCAAGAGGCGATCGTCGTGGTTGCCCCGCACCGCCTCGTGCCCACCCTCGCGAAAGAAACGCACCACCTCGGCGCCCCTGGGCCCCTTGCCGACGAGATCCCCGACCGAGATCAATCGGTCCTCGCCGGCAGCGAAGCCGACCTCAGAGAGGAGCCCGACGAGCTCGTCCAAGCAGCCATGCAGATCCCCGACGATGAGCGTGCGAGCCACTCTGTGCGCCACCTACGCGGAACCATAGCACCACCCCGATCGGGGACCTCCTGTGCGAGACTGATGGCCGAGCACGCAACGGGGGCCGAGCGCGGCCGATGAGAGCGCGTCTCTTGGACACCGGAGGGAAGATGCGAGCGTATTCGGCAGCGATCTTGGTGGCGGTGCTCGGCGGCTGCGATCAGCCGGTGGCGATGGTCGACTCGGGGGCTCGGCAGGATGGCGGCGCCGACGCCGCCT
The DNA here is from genome assembly GCA_023427125.1 of Pseudomonadota bacterium. Taxonomy (GTDB): domain Bacteria; phylum Myxococcota_A; class Polyangia; order Polyangiales; family Sandaracinaceae; genus JAEZBP01. The sequence goes on from JAEZBP010001095.1 coordinate 1,323, forward strand.
CGACCTCACCGTGCGCGCGGGACGCTGACTGCTCGGACGGCCTCTTCTGCACGGGCCAAGAGCGCTGCATGCCTGGCGCAGCGGGCGCCGACGCGCGCGGCTGCGTGACGTTCGCGGTGCCGTGCACGGCGGAGGTGTGCGACGAGGCGACCGACACCTGCACCGAGTGTAGCGAGCCCGACATGGACGGCGACAGCTACGCCTCCGAGGCGTGCGGCGGCGACGACTGCGATGACACCCGCGGGGACGTCTTCCTGGGTGGGAGGGAGATCTGCGACGCAGCGGGCATCAACGAGGACTGCATCGACGAGACGCTCGGGACCGACGCCGACGGCGACGGCGCCTACGATCCGGCGTGCTGCTTCCAGCCGGACGACGGCCCGCTCCGCTGCGGCACCGACTGCGACGACGGCGACAACGCGATCCGCCCTGGCGCCTCCGAGCGCTGCAACGGCGTCGACGATGACTGCGACGGGATGATCGACGAGGGCTTCGAGTGCGTGCAGAGCCAGGTGGTCAGCGGCACCAACGCCTGCGGCCGCGAGGGCACGCGCCGCTGCAGCGAGACCTGCACCTGGCTCGACGCCAGCTTCGCCCGCGCCGAGAGCGCCTCGAGCTGCGACTACTGCGACGACAGCGGCGCCGGGTTAGGCGAGGAGATCCCGTTCGCTACCGGGATGAATGTCCGAGCCGACGTGGACGACGGTTGGACGCAACATGGAGATGCGCGCCTAGGTTTCTGCACTCCCTTCGGCTGTCCAACAGTAATTGTTGGGGGGGCCAGCGAGCGGGGTGCGGTGTACGCGCCGAATCTGCAGCTTGGATACGGGCCTGCCTACGTGCGTGCGACTGTACAGACACTCGCCACCAGCAGCAATCCGGACGGCGTATGGAGTCTGGTGGTACTGGTAGGAACACCAGCGTCTTGGTTGGGGCCACCAGGTAGTGGCATGTATCCATTGAGCGACGGGTACGCCGTGACATGGGGCTTTAGGACGTTCTTTCCACCGAGTGCAGCGCTCCAGATGGACAGGATGCAGCTCGGCAGACTGCACTCGGCAGGCATCGAGGGCCTTGGCTCTACCAACACGGGGGTCGACGAGGATCAGGATGGCCCGTCGGGAACGGTGGTTGAGCAGGCGATCTGGATCGAGATCACCCCTGATGATCCACGCACCGGAATGGACGAGACCGCGCTGCATGTCATCGGTCCGATCGGGACCGGCCTTAACTGCGGGCCCGATTCGACGATGCCGTGTGGGCTGACGCTCCAGCCAGGCACCCGCTTGCACGTCGGCGTTCTGGCGGACGCACCCGCGGCGGATAGTGTCCAAGTGACGGGCCCACGGGTAGCCGTCACACGCAGCGGGATCTGCTCCGAGTGAGCGCGGCTCGAGCGCCGAGCAGAAGCTCAGGCGCTCGGTTCGCCGCAGTGGACGGGCGTCTGGCTCACGCTGCGGGGTAGCACACGGCGTACGGACCCGTCGTCGGCAGGATCAAGCACGAAGAAGCGGCCGGATTGCCCGCGCTGTTGAGAGCGCCGATCTCGGCGGCACAATTCGTCTGGATGCAGGCTTCGTTGGTGCATCCGTTCTCCGAAGCGCAGCAACGCAACGCGTCGATGAGCGCTTCGCCGCCGTTCTCCTGAATGCAGTGCTGTTGCACGAAGCCGACGCAGTCGGCGCAGCCGACCGCCTGAGTGCCGATCATTCCATCCGGCGTGGTGTCGGCAGCGAGGCAGGTGTTCACGCACATCGACGGGTTCGAGGCCGAGACGCATTCGTTGACGCAAGTCCGAGTCTCATCGCTGCAGCGAGGCGAGAGGGCGGCCGGGAAGGGGGGCAAGTCCTCGGCGCAAGCGGGCTCCACGCCGGAGTCCGGGGTGGTCGGCCCCGAGTCCGGGGTGGTGGGGCCCGAGTCCGGGGGTCCCGAGTCCGACAGCACGATGGGGCCGCCGTCCGGGTCGGTCGTTCGGCCGTTGTCGCAGGCGGAGAACGCCAGCGTAAGGGCACCGCAAGCCATCCAAGTTCCAATCCGCTTCATCGCATCCTCCTCCGTTCGCGGGCGATCGGGCCCGCCGGCCGCGCACGGTAGGCGCGCGCTTCTCGCCGGTCAACGATCGCAGCGCGACCGTGCGGTCACGGTCCTCCTGCGCGCGCAGTGCGCTAGGCTCGCGCCGACCAGGAGGCAGGCATGGCGTTGAAGGAAGGAACCAAGGCTCCCGCATTCGCGCTCGAGTCGTCGGAGGGCGGCACGGTGCGACTCGCGGGTCTCCGAGGGAAGTGGGTGGTGCTCTACTTCTACCCGAGGGACGCGACGCCCGGGTGCACGACGGAGGCGCAGGGCTTCCGCGACCACAAGAGCGCGCTCGAGGAGCACTCCGCCATCGTGCTCGGGGTCAGCAAGGACAGCATCGCGTCGCACCAGAAGTTCGCGGCCAAGCAGGCGCTCAACTTCCCCCTGCTCAGCGATCCCGACGGCGCGACGATCGAGAAGTACGGCGCGTGGGGCGAGAAGAACATGTACGGCAAGAAGTCGATGGGCATCATCCGGAGCACGGTGCTCATCGATCCGGAGGGCGTGGTCCGCAAGGTCTGGCCGAAGGTCCGGGTCGCCGGGCACGTCGAGGAGGTGGTCGCGGCGCTCGACGCCTTACGCGCGTGAGGTCGCTCACCGCGCGCCGTCGGGGCCTTCTCGGCTCTCGCTGTCGGGTATACCCTGTCCCGGTTCGTTCGCGCCCCCCTCGAGCGCGGACCTTCGCGGGAGCTGCATCGTGTCCAAGCCGTCCATCTTCGCTTTCTCCGTCTCGCTACTCCTCTTCGTGCTCGGCGGCTGCGACAGCAACCCCGCCGCATGCGCCAGCGCCGAGGTCCTCTGCGACGGCATGTGCGTGTTCACCGAGATCAACCAGCAGCACTGCGGCGGCTGCAACATGCCGTGCGCCGGCACGTGCAGTAACGGCATGTGCGTCACGGGGCCTGGCCTGGACGGCGGGCCCGGCCACGACAGCGGCCCGCTCGGCGCCTGCCGGCCCACCTGCGCCTCGTCCCAGCGCTGCTGCGGCACCACCTGCACGAACCGCGAGCAGCCGCTCAACGTCGACGGCCGCCCCGCCTCGCCCGACGACCCGAGCTCGGCCTTCAACAACTGCAACGGCTGCGGCCTCCGCTGCGACCCCGAGCGTCACAGCTCCTGCAGCGTCCGCACGGGCGGCACGGTCCCCGAGTGCACCTGCGGCAACATCGGGAGCTGCTCGCCCGGGAGCACCTGCGAGATGGTGGGGGGCAGCTACATGTGCATCAACACCATGACCGACCCGAGGAACTGTGGCGCTCTCGGGATGGCATGTGCCGAGGGCGAGACCTGCACCGGCGGCGTGTGCGGCTGCGCCGGCGGCCCGAGCTGCGCGACGGGCCAGGCCTGCTGCCCGGGCGCGGGGTGCATCGACGTCACCAGCGACGCGGCGAACTGCGGTGCCTGCGGGATGGTGTGCGGGGAGAACGCCCCCACCTGCCAGGCGGGTGTGTGTGTGTGTGGCAGCGGAGCGGAGGCTCGCGCGTGCGCGGCGCCGATGGCGGGGGGCTCGGGCATCCCGCCCACCCCCGCGATGCTCGGCGAGAGCTGCTGCGACAACACTTGCGTCGCCAACACCGACACGAACTGCGGCTGCGGCGTCGCCTGCGACACTGCCGATGACGAGGTTTGCGTGATCTCGGGGGGCGGTCTGCCTATCCCCGGAGGGCCGACCGGAGGCGCCGGCGTCTGCTGTGGTCAGGACCTCTTCATCACCACGATCTGCACGGGCGGCGGCGGTCTCCCCGGGCTGCCCGACGCCGGCATCCCGTTCCCCTGATCGCGGGCGGTGACCGGGTGATCGTCAGCGGACGATCAGCAGGATGAGCGTGACGAGGACGATGAAGGCGGCGCCGGCGATGAGCGCGGCGCCCTTCTGAAACGCGCTCTTGTCG
>JAEZBP010001155.1 GCA_023427125.1 Pseudomonadota bacterium
GGCCGAGCGGGTCCGCGTGCGCCGGCTGCTCGTCGCCTTCGAGGGCGCCGATGGCGCGAGCGCGGAGATCACCCGCGGCCGCGACGAGGCGCGCGAGCGCGCGGAGATGCTCGCGGGCATGGCGCGCGAGCCGAACAGGAGCTTCGTCGAGCTGGTGACGAGCTACGGCGACACGCCGCCCGATCACGACGACCGGAACACCGTGCGCATCCTGACCCGCGGGAGCGACGCCTGGGACGACGACGTCGAGAGCGCCGCGCTCGCGCTCCCGGTCGGCGGGGTCACCGCGCCGATCGCGACGCCGGCCGGCTTCGTGATCGTCCGGCGCGAGGCCGATCCGTCGGAGCGCACCGCGGGGCCGACGCAGATCGGCGCCCGGCACATCCTGATCAGCTTCCGCGGCGCGCGCGACGCCGCCCCCACGGTGACCCGCAGCCGCGAGGAGGCCGAGGCGCTCGCGCGGCAGATCGCGAGCAGCGCGCGCGACGAGGCCAACGACTGGAACGAGCTCCACGCCGAGTACAGCGACGAGCCCAACGCGCCGGCGGGCGGCGACCTCGGGATCTTCGGCCGCGGCCAGATGGTGCCGAGCTTCGAGCGCGCGGCGTTCGCGCTCGAGGTCGATCAGGTCAGCGATCCCGTGGAGTCCCGCTTCGGCTTCCACGTGATCCAGCGGACCCAGTAGAGCCGGCTACGCGGTTCGCTACTTGAAGAGGCGGGCGCGGAAGGCGTCGGCCGGCTCGCCCTCGGCGATCGCGACGAGCGCCTCCTCGATCAGCAGGAGGCGCTGGGCGTAGGCCACCTCGAGCTCGCCGCGCTTCTTCGCGAGCGCGCGGCGCACGTCGCCCTCGCCCTCCCCGATGATCGCGAGGCCCGCCACGAGCAGCGGCTCGTCGCTCGACTCGAGCGCCGCCGAGAGCGCGTCGGGCCCGGCCTGCGCCGCGAGGCGGACCAGATCGGTCAGGAGGTCGCGCAGGTCCTTCTCGGCCGCGTCGGGCGCCTCGTCCTTGCCGATCGACTCCGGCTCGGGGAGCGTGATGTCGCCCGCTCGGAGCAGCGCGTTCGCGACCTTCAAGAGCTTCTTCTCCGCGCCCTCGCGCTCGGCGTTCGACACCGCCTCGATGTGCGCGAGGTTCGCCTTCATCCACTTCACCGAGTCCGCGCTCAGACTCAGCAGGATGCGCCGCTGGAGCGCGTCGCCCGAGGTGGCCAGCACGACGAGCAGATCGTCGGGCGCCGCCTTGGCGAGCACCTTGCGCAGATCACCGTCGGGCAGCCCCGTGAGCGCCACCACCTCGTTCAAAGTCGGCGGCTCGGCAGCCGGCGCGGCAGCGGCCTGCCTCTGCTTCTCGCGCGCCGCGCGCTCCTTCGCCTCGCGCTCGCGCTCGGCCTCGGCGGCGACGTTGACCGCGCTCTCGTCGAGCATCGCGTCGAGCAGGCTCTCCAGGTTGTCTCGGCTCATCGTGCTCCTCCGTGCCAGGGCGTGGAGCGTCTTTCTCGCAGCGATCCCGCGCGAACACAAGCGCGCACGGGAAGGCCTCGCCTACCTTCCTCCGAGACCCTGCGCGCGGCAGGCGGCGTGTGCGCGCGCGGCCTCGGCGGGGGTCTGGGCGCCGGAGTCGACGGCGTGGTTCATCGCGCGCATCGCCGCCGCGTCGATCGTGCCCTCGAGCGCGCGCAGGCGTCTCGCGAGCGCCGGCTCTCGCCGGAGCCGCTCACCGCCGAGCACGATCGCGTCGTAGGGCGGGATCGCGGCGCGGTCGTCCTCGAGCACCCGCAGGCCGAGCGCCTGCACGCGGCCGTCGGTCGTGTACCCGCCGATCACGTCGACCGCGCCCGCTCGGAGGCCCTCGTAGAGCAGCGATGGATCCATCGCGCGCGTCTCGCGCGGCTCGAGCCCGTACCGAGCGCGCAGCGTGGCCCACTCCGCGCGCTCGAAGAGCTCGTAGTCGCCACCGAACGCCAGCTCCGACGCGCTCCCCAGATCGCTGATGCGCCGCGCGGGGTGCTCGCCGCGGACGACGAGCGCGTACGCGTTCTCGAAGCCGAGCCTCGCCAGGAGGTCCACGCGATGGTCGCGCCTCAGCGCCGCGGTGATCTCGCGCTGCATCGCCTCGCGCTCGGGCGCGCCCTCGCGCTCCAGGATCGTCGTCCACGCGGTGCCCGTGTACTCGACGTACACGTCGAGATCGCCCGCGCGGAGCGCGTCGAACGCCACGGTGGTGCCGAGCGAGGGCCGCACCTCGACGGCGACGTCCGGGCCGAGCGCGCAGCGCACGATCTCGGCGAGCACGAGCTGCTCGGTGAAGCTCTTGGCGCCGACACGGATCGGACGGGGGCCGCTCGCGGGGATGGCGCCGATCGCGAGCGCGGCGAGCGCGACGGCGGCGATCACGACGAGGACCAGCCCGACCGCGCGCGCGCCGCCGGGCCGGCGCGCCCTCTGCTCCGCGAGCGCGAGGCCGCTGTCGAGCGCGATGGCGAGCGCCGCCGCCGCCCCGCAGCCGATCAGCACGTCGTCGAAGTGGCGCGTCTGGAGCCCGGCGAAGATCAGGTTCCCGAGGCTGCGCCCGCCGACCGGCGTCGCCAGCGTCGCCATGCCGACCGTCCACACGGTCGCCGTGCGCAGCCCGGCGATCACGAAGGGCCCCGCGAGCGGGAGCTCGACCCGCCACAGCTGCTCGGCCGGCGTCATGCCCACCGCGCGCGCCGCTTGAAGGACGGCGGGATCGATCGCGCGCAACCCCATGATCAGCCCGCGCGCGATCGGGAGGAGCGCGTAGAGCGAGAGCGCGATGAGCGCGGGCAGCTCGCCGATGCTGGAGATCGCCAACCCGGTGCGCTCGCCGAGCCACGCCAGGAGCGGGACCATCACCGCGAGGAGCGCGATCGCGGGGATCGTCTGAACGAGCGAGGCGGCGCCGACGACCACGCGCTCCACGCGCCGATCGCGGCGGGCGGCGACGCCGGCGGCGAGGCCGATC
>JAEZBP010001195.1 GCA_023427125.1 Pseudomonadota bacterium
GTCGGCGCGCGACGCTGGGAGCGGCCCGCGCCGCCCGAGCCGTGGCAGGGCACGCTCGACGCGCGCACCGCGCCGCCTCGCTGCGCGCAGGCCTCGCCGCTCGCGAGCCAGGAAGACTGCCTCTACCTCAACGTGCACACCCCCGATCCGGCCCCCGACGACGCGCCGGTGATGGTGTGGATCCACGGCGGCTCGTTCACCTTCGGCGAGGGCCTGCAGACCGACGGCGGCACCGCCGGAGACCGGCTCGCCGAGCGCTTCGGCGTGGTCGTCGTGAGCATGAACTACCGGCTCGGCCCCTTCGGCTTCTTCGCGCACCCCGATCGCGAGGGCACCGGCAACCTCGGCCTGGCCGATCAGCTCGCCGCGCTCCGCTGGGTGAAGGAGAACATCGCGGCCTTCGGCGGCGATCCCGAGCGCGTCACGATCTTCGGCGAGTCGGCGGGCGGGATGAGCGTGTGCGCGCACCTCGTCGCGCCCGAGAGCGAGGGCCTCTTCGATCGCGCGATCGTCCAGAGCGGCTTCTGCGACGCGCCGGCGGTCACGAGAGAAGAGGCTCGGCGGGACGCCGCCGCGCTCGGGGCGCGCCTCGGCTGCGACTCCGAGGCGTGCATGCGCGCGCGCTCGACGGAGGCGATCCTCGAGGCGTCGGACGCCATCGCGAGCGGCGCGCTCGCCGACCGCCGCGCGTGGCGCCCCTACGTCGACGGCGAGCTCCTCCCCGCGTCGATCGCCACCCAAGTCGAGATCGGCGCGTTCCACCGGGTGCCGGTGATCGCGGGGTGGAACGGCGACGAGGGCACCCTCGACGTGCTCTTCGCCAAGCTCTCGGGTGAGCTCCTCTTCGATGAGGGCGCCACCTACGACGCGGTCACGGCGCGCCTCGGCGCGCGCTACGGCGTGCCGGTCGAGGCGATCCGCGCGCAGTATCCGAGGGGCGACGATCCGGCCGCCGCGCTCTCCGACGCGATCGGCGACGCGACGCTCGCCTGCCCCTCGCGCCGCTTCGCGGCCGCCCTCGCCCGCCAGGGCGGCGAGGTCTACGCGTACCGCTTCACGCACCCGAGCGCCGAGTTTCAGATCCCGCTCTTCGGCGACCTCGGCGCGTTCCACTCCGCCGAGATCCAGTACGTCTTCGATCGCCCCGCCGGCCTCTTCACGCGCCGCTTCCTCGGCACCGAGCGCGCGCTGAGCGACGCGATGGCCGGCGCGTGGACCCGCTTCGCCGAGCGCGGCGACCCTGGCGGCTGGCCTCGCTTCGACGCCGGCGAGGCCCACGTCGTCTTCGATCGCGGCGTCACGATCGCGCGCGGCGCCGACGCCGACGCGTGCGCGCTCTGGGAGTGAGCGCCGCTCGACGCCTCGCGCGCTCCGCGGATCGAGCCTCGTTTCAACGCGGAGACGCCAGGGCGCAGAGAGCCTATGCTCGCGCCTCGTGGCGAGGACCGACTCGCTCTGGGCTGCGCGAGGAGATCATGAAAGACCAGCAAGTCTCGCTGCTCGGCTTGACCATCAAGAGCATCGTCGCGCACACCCTCACTTACTTCGTCGTCGGGTTGGTGGCCTCCACCGTCTTCGACTACGCGTCGGGCTTTGCCGAGGAGCACATGCGCACCTGGATGCGGCAGACCAGCGACCCCGTCGTCGCGCTGGGGCCGGCGCTGCAGCCCCTCCGCGGCATCCTGTTCGCGCTGGCGTTCTATCCGCTGCGCGAGATCGTCTTCGGCCGGAAGAACGGCTGGCTGGTGATCTGGCTGCTGCTCGTCACGCTCGGGATCTTCTCCACGTTCGGGCCGACCCCCGGGTCGGTGGAAGGCGCGATTTACACGACGCTGCCGCTGCGCGAGCAATTCCTCTCCGGCGGCATGCTGGAGATCCTGACCCAGTCGTTCCTCTTCTCCCTCCTGCTCTACTACTGGGTGAATCATCCGGAGAAGCGCTGGCTCAGCGGGACGCTGGGCATCCTGTTCGCGCTGGCCCTGCTGATGTCGTCGATGGGATATCTGGCCGCCACCGGGGCGCTCCCCGTCCCGGCCTGACACCCCTCTCTCGGGCTCTGCGCCGCTACTCCGCGAAGGAGGCGGCGCGGCGGAGGGCCTCTTCCACGGCGTAGTCCTCCTCGACGAGCTCGGCGCCCATGCCCTCGCAGGGGGTGGCGTCCTGCAGGGTCACGTGGGACTCGGGGGGATCGCGGAAGGGGATCACCCGATCGCGCAGGGTGAGCCGGCCGCTCCAGCGGATGAGCGCGTGCTCGCCGCGGCCCGGGTTGCCGACCACCGCGACCGCCGCGCACGTGCCGTTCTGCGTGACGAGGAGCGCACCGAGCGAGGGGCCGAGGCAGCCGTCGCGCGGGCAGACGCGCTCGGGATCGGGGCGGATGTCGAGCGGACGGTTCGGGAAGACCCGCTGCGCGACCTCCACCATGTGCGCCTGCAGCGTGGCCGCCTCCTGATCCGAGAGGCCCATGACCCGCGGGAAGAGGACCACCACGCCGCCCGCCTCACCCGCCGAGCGGCTGACGCGCGGATCCTCTTCTTCGATGATCACCGAGCCGCCGCCCGAGGCCGCTTCGCCCTCGGCCGCCCCCGAGGGCGGAGCCCCGCCGCAGCCGAGCATCATCATCGCCCCCACCCATGCCACCGTTCGAGCGCGCATATCGTGCGGGCGAGTCTACTCGATGATCAGCGCGGCTCGATGAGGGAAACCCGGCGCGCCTCGCGACGGAGCCCGGCCGCCCATGACTTGCGGGCGCTGGGCGGTGGTTAGCCATCGAGTCACGGAGGCGACGATGGTGAGGACGCGTGAGATCGCGGGGCTCGAGACGCTGGGGCTGCGCTGGCAGACGTTCCTGGGGCTCGGCGTCGTGCTGATGGCGCTGGGCATCTTCGCCATGGGCGCGGCGTCGCTCGCCACCCTGGCGTCGGTGCTCGTCTTCGGCTGGGCGCTGATCGTCGGGGGCGTCCTCCAGACGGTGCACGCCATCTTCCAGCCGGGCTGGGGCGGGCGCGCCCTCGACGTGCTCACGGGGGTGCTCTTCATCGGGGTCGGCGTGGTGACGGTGTGGCGCCCGGTGGAGTCGGCGGTCGCGCTCACGCTGGTCATCGCGATGGCGCTGATGATCCGCGGGGTCTTCGCGATCGTCGTCGCCACCGCCGATCGCTTCCCGCGCTGGGGCTGGGCCATCGCGTACGGCGTGGTCTCGGTGATCCTCGGCCTGGCCATCGCGGCGCAGATGCCGACCATCGCGCTCTGGGTGATCGGCTTCTTCGTCGGGATCGAGCTCCTGGTCGACGGCGTGACGATGGCGACGACGGGCATCGCCGCCCGGAACGCCCGCCGGGGGCGCCCCGAGGCCCTCCCGCCTCGCCCGACCCCCACCCGAGGCGAGCCGCTCCCGGCGACGTGAGAGCGCCGGCCGCCGAGTGAGCTCGGCGACGCTGGTGGCGGATCACGCCCGCCGCCTACCTCTCGGCGCGAGCGGCGGTCGCGGCCAGGTCGAC
>JAEZBP010001219.1 GCA_023427125.1 Pseudomonadota bacterium
GCGGTGCAGCCGCGGGGCAGCGTGCGGGTCGGCCTGGTCGAGGGGCTCGACTGGGTGACCAGCGCGGGCGTCGGGACGCGCTCGAGCGACGCGGTCGCGCTCTCGGACGGCGAGCGCGCGCCCTTCGCGCAGGTGATCGCGACCGAGACCGGCTTCGCGCTCGCGCTGCGCGAGGCGCGCCGCTGGGCGGTCGACGGGAACGCGGGCCTCTTCCACAGCTATGTCGATCGTGACCTGATCTTCGATCCGACGCGCGGCCGCAACGTGCCCATCGGCTCGTCGAACCGCTTCGGCGCGTTCCTCTACGCGCGCGTGCGCGTCGAGGACTGGCTCGACGCCGGCGCGAGCGTGGCGTGGACCGAGGCGAACACCGCGCCCGAGGGCGTGACCTACTTCGATCTCGGCGCCGGCGATCGCCTGCCCTTCGTCCCGCGCGTGACCGGCCGCGTCGATCTCGCGGCGCGCAAGCGCTTTCTGCTCGAGGGCGAGCCCTTCTCGATCGGCGCCGCGCTCGGCGTGACCTGGATCTCGCCCCGGCCGCTCCCGAACGGCGCCGAGGGTGACGCCTACGCCGTCGCCGACGCCTCGGCTCACGTCGGCTGGCGCTTCGTCGAGCTCGGCGTGCAGGTCACGAACCTCTTCGACGTCCGCTACGAGCGCGCCTCGTTCAACTACGTCTCGCGCTTCGACGCCTCGAGCCCCGCGTCGATGTCGCCGGCGCGCCACTACGCGGCGGGGCCGCCGCTCACCGCGCTCGCCACGCTGACCCTGCACCTAACGCCTATCCGCTGGCTCTCGGGCGACGAAGAAGAAGAGGAGGAGCCATGAGGAGAGTCTTGCCGCTCTGCGCGCTCGCGAGCGCGCTCTCGCTCGTCTCGGCGGCCGCGTGCAACCCGACCGGCGGCGTGCCGATCGAGCTCGGGCTCTCGTTCGAGGGGATCGGCCCCCGCACGTTCGTCACGGCGAGCGGCTGGGAGGTCGAGCTCACCGAGGCGCGCGCGATCGTCGGGCCGATCTACGCCTACGCGCCCCGCGACGAGATGGCGGCGCTGATTCGCGCGGTCGCGCCGTCTCGCGCCTTCGCGCACGGCGGTCACAGCCCGCTCGACGGCCACCTCGTGCGCGCGGAGCTTCTCGAGCCGATGGTGATCGACGCGCTCGACGCGAACGCGAGCGAGGTCACGCTCCTCTCGGGCTTCGCCGGGCCGATCGACGCGCTGACGATCGTGCTCGCGCCGCCCGAGGGGGAGCTCGCGGAGGCGACCCGCGGCCATTCCGTCTTCGTCCGAGGAACGGCCGCGCGAGACGGCGTGGAGGTCGCGTTCGAGGGCGGGCTCGAGCTCGCGGACGAGCGGCTGCGGCGCATCGACGGAGTGATCGCGGACGGCGTGCTGGGCGAGGGCTCACGCCTGATCGTCGGCGCCGACGCGCGCGCGTGGCTCGCGGAGGCGGACTTCGCGGGCGGGGGATCGATCACCGAGGGCGCGCAGCCACACCGCGCGCTCTACCTCGGCGCGCGGAGCGCCGCGAGCTGGACGGCCCGAGTCGAAGGAGGAGAGTGATGCCGGAGAGGATGTTCGTGAGCTTGCTGGTGTGCGGGGCGATCGGCTGCGGAGGGGAGGTCGGGGCTCTGGCGGTCACCGTCAGCGGTGAAGAGGCGGCCGTCAGCGGCTTCGACGCGAGCGCGTTCGACGACGGCTGGCGGGTCGACTTCGACGCGCTGGTCGTCTCTTTGAGCGCGTTCGAGCTCCGCGGCGCGGACGGTGAAGAGGCGATGCTCGAGAGCGACGCGGTGCTCGTCGACGTGACCGAGGGCGACACGACGGCCTGGACCTTCGAGGGCGTCGGCGCGCGGCGCTGGGAGGACCTGCGCTACCGCATCGCGCCGGTCACCGCGGGTGCGCGCGACGTCGGCACGGTCGATCCCGCCATCCGCCAGCGGATGATCGACGAGGGCCTCTCCATCTACGTGGAGGCCACCGCGACCAAGGGAGACCTCACCCGCCGCCTCGAGTGGGCGTTCACGCTCGACGTCGGGCACTCGCACTGCGTCGGCGCCGATGGGACGGACGGCATCATCGTGGCCGCCGGCGCGCAGAACGAGACGCAGGTCACGACCCACTGGGATCACCTCTTCTTCGACTCGCTCGCGCTCGACGAGGCGGGCATGCGCTTCGACGCGATCGCCGCCGCCGGCGACGACGTCATCACGCTCGAGGATCTGTCCTCGCAGCGCCTCGCCGAACTGCGCGGCCTCGACGGCGAGCCGCTCGTCGACGAGGAGGGCGCGCCCGTCGTGTACGACCCGGGCTCGACCCCCCTCTCGGAGCCCACCCTGCGCGGCATGGTCGAGGCCGTCACGGCGACCGTCGGCCACCTCGATGGCGAGGGCCACTGCGAGTACACGACTTCGTTCTGAGCATGTAGCGCCGCTCGGAGCGCTCGGTCCGCAGCGGCTCGCGCGCGCGGCCGAGTGACGCGCGATGCAACGAGGGTCGCGATGTGCGGCGGTCCCGCGGCGCCGCATGGGGCGGGGTCGCGGCCGCTGGAGAGGCGGCACAGGCCATGCTCCGCACCGAACATGCCCGATCGATTGGCCGCGGCGGCGACTCTGCGCGCGGAGCTCGTGCCGATCATGGACGAGTGGGAGCGCCGTGTGCGGGAGGCGCTGCCCGAGGCGAACCGCGTCGGCTCGACGGCGCTGGTCGACTCGATGCCCGATATCCTGGAGCGCATCGCCGAGACGATGGAGAGCGGGGCGGAGCGGGCCGCGGAGCGCTACAAGGCCCTCGCCGCGAAGCACGCGCGCGAGCGCGCGGAGAGCGGCGTCTTCGCGGTCGAGCACGTGATCGCCGAGTATCACCTGCTCACGCAGGTGCTCCTCGACACGCTCGAGCGCGACGAGCCGCTCGACCGCGGCGCTCGCGACATGCTGCGCGGGGCCATCGAGACGTGCGTGTCCGAGGCGTCGACCGAGTTCACCAGCGCGTGCACCCGCGAGCTCACGCGGGACCGCACGCTCTACCAGCACCTGGTCCAGAGCGTGCCGGACTACGCCATCGTCTCCATCGATCCGAGCGGCCGCGTGACGACGTGGAACGAGGGCGCCGCGCGCATGAACGGATACCGCCCCGACGAGATCATCGGCCGACACTTCTCGGTGCTCTACCCGGAGGACGCGAGGCAGCGGAACGAGGCGACGCAGCACCTCGAGATGGCGCAGAGCCGCGGGCGCTATCGCGGTGAGGGCTGGCGCGTGCGAAAGAGCGGCGAGCTCTTCCTCGCCGACGTGCTGATGACGCCGATCTACGTGAGAGGTCGCCTCGAGGGCTACTCGAAGATCGTCGCCGACCTGACCGAGCGCAGCAAGATCATCCAGGAGCGCGAGATGTCGCGCGCGGAGCTGGCGGACATCCGCGCCGAGCAGCGGGCGCGCGAGGACTTCATCAGCAAGCTCTCGCACGATCTGCGCTCGCCCCTCTCGGCCGCGCAGATGGGCGCCGAGCTGATGCGGCGAGAGCTCGACGAGCACTCGACGCTGGACGGCCTGATGCAGCGCGTGGTCCGAAACCTCACGCGGATGGACGAGATGATCCAGAAGCTGCTCGACGCCAGCCGGCTCCGCGCCGGCGAGATCCCGCCGATCGAGCGCGTGCCCTGTGAGCTGAGCACGGTGGTGCGCGAGACGCTCGACGAGCTCACGACGGTCCACGGCGATCGCTTCGTCCTCCACGCTCCGGCGCGGGTCGAGGGGCAGTGGGATCCGAGCGCGGTCCGCCGCATCGTCGAGAACCTCGCCAGCAACGCGGTGAAGTACGGATCGACGACCGAGCCGATCACGATCACGATCACGAAGACCTCGCGCGAGGTGCAGGTCTCCGTGCACAACCACGGCCACGCCATCTCTCCCGAGGAGCGCCAGCACGTCTTCGACAGCTTCTCGCGGGCGATCGACCCCGAGCGCGCTTCGGCGAGGGGCTGGGGCATCGGGCTCGCGGTGGTGAAGGGGCTGACCGAGGCCCACGGCGGGAGAGTCCGCGTGGACAGCGCCGAGGGCGCAGGCACCACGTTCAAGGTCGACCTGCCCCTCCGCCCGGCGGACGCGGCGAGCGCACGCACGCTCGAGTCGCCCACCGTCCCGGGCCGCTGAGCTGCTACGCTCGGCCCGATGGACGATGGCTTCGCCTACACCACGATCGGTCACCGCGGGCTCACGATCTGCAACCCGATCGGCAGCGAGGAGCTCGACGCCATCGTCTCGCTGATCGTCACGAGCGGCCCGCCCACCGGGCGCGCCCTCGACATCGGCTGTGGCAAGGCCGAGCTCTTGATCCGGCTCTGCGAGCGATCGGGCTGGGCCGGCCTCGGGGTCGATCCGAACGCCGCCTTCGTCGCCGAGGCGCGCGCGGCGATCGCGACGCGCGCTCCGGGGCGCGTCGAGATCCTCGAGGGCACGGCCGATCAGCTGTCGCACGCGACCTACGACGTCGCCGCCGCGCTCGGCG
>JAEZBP010000026.1 GCA_023427125.1 Pseudomonadota bacterium
GATCCGCACCGAGCCGGCGAGCGCGACCCTCACGGTGGACGGACGGCCCGCGTCGAACCCCTTCGAGGCCGACCTGGCGATCGGCGCGCGCGTGCGCCTCGCAGCGGAGGCCGAGGGCTACCGGAGCGCGTCGCGCACCGTCCGCGTCGAGGGCGGCGCGCCCTCGCAGGAGATCACGCTCACCCTCGCCGCGCGCCCCGCGCCGCCGGTCACCGCGCCTCGGGTCACCGCGCCCCGGGTGACTGCGCCGAGGGCGACGCCCCGCCGCACGCCGCCGCCGCGCACGACGCCCCCGACCCGCAGCCGCGGGGCCGGGTTCACGACCGACAATCCGTATTGACGCTCCCCCGCCGGGGTGTTCATGCGCCGCGGGCGAGCCTATGGAACGAAGAGGCGCGCGCGACGCGCCGCGGAGCACTCGCGATGAGCCATGAGAGCAAAGACCGGCCCGGGCTTCCCGAGGTCGACGTTCGAGAGCAGGGCGGCAAGAAGGACGGCGAGCGCCAGGTCATGGACCGGCGCCTCTTCATGCAGCTCCTCGTCTTCGACTGCGAGCGCGATCCGGAGGAGAGCGCCCTCGCGCTGATCAAGGCGCTCACGGACGCGCGCATCCGGGCCGTCGTCTACGAGGACATGAACGCCCCCCGCGGCCTCGGGCTCCTCAGCTGGAGCGACGACCCCGCGCACTTCGTCAGGGAGGTGCGCCCGCTCTTCCGGCGCAGCGAGCTGGCCTCGCTCTCGCCCCGGCCGGACTTCACGATGATCGGCCGCAGCTACGCGAGCGGCTACGAGCCGAACCTCGCGCACTGGCTGCTCGAGCGCCCGGTCGAGCACGTGACCCGCGCCGACTGGCCGTGGGCGGTGTGGTATCCGCTGCGGCGGAGCGGCGAGTTCGCGGCGCTCGAGCGCGCCGAGCAGTCGAGCATCCTGCGCGAGCACGCGTCGATCGGGATGGCCTACGGCCAGAAGGATCTCGCGCACGACGTGCGCCTGGCCTGCCACGGGCTCGACGGCAAGGACAACGAGTTCGTGATCGGGCTCGTCGGCAAGGACCTGCACCCGCTCTCGCACCTCGTGCAGGCGATGCGCGCGACCCGGCAGACCTCCGAGTACATCGCGCAGATGGGCCCCTTCTTCGTCGGCTACGCGCGCTGGCAGAGCCGGGGGTGAGGATGGCGACGATCTTCGACAAGATCCTGGACGGCGAGCTCCCCTGCCACCGTGTCTACGAGGACGATCAGGTCCTCGCCTTCCTCGACATCGGCCCGCTGAGCCGCGGGCACACGCTCGTCATCCCGAAGGAGCGCAAGGCCTTCTTGCACGAGCTGAGCGACGAGTCGGCGGCGGCGATCGGCCGCGTCTTGCCGCGCCTCTGCCGCGCGGTGATGAAGGCCACGGGCGCGACCGCCTACAACGTCTTGCAGAACAACGGCTCGGAGGCGCACCAGGCCGTCGACCACGTCCACTTCCACATCATCCCGCGCCTGGGCGCGAGCGGCCTCGGCGTCGGCTGGAAGCCCGGCACCCTCGACGACGGCCCCGCGCTCGCGAGCGCCATCGCCGCCGCCCTCGCTTCGGCGTGAGCGGCTCGACCGCGCGAGCACAAAGGGGGTGGGTCACTCGGCAGCGCGGAGAGAGCGCGAGAGGAGCGCGAACCACATGTCGGTGAGCTTCTCCTGCACCGTGCTCTGGCGCAGGCGCTGGCGCAGGTGCGCGAAGTCCACGCGGTCGAGCGGCTGATCCTGATCGAAGCACGAGTAGACCATGCGCTCCTCGCCGGTCAGCGGATCGACCTGCCGCTGGAGGCACTGCGCGCAGACCTCCTTCATCATGCACTGCATCGGCGAGTTGATGCTGCCGAGCGCCGCGTGGCCGGGCTTCAGGTAGGGCTGGAGGACGCCGTGCCGCGCTCGGGCCACCGCGTTCATCATGCCGTCGCTGCCGATCGCGAGGACGCGATCGACGTCCGAGAGCTCGATCGCGCGCGCGCCGAGCTCCCCGCGCGCGTAGGCCAGCATCGCCTCGACGATGTTGCCCACGAACGCGCGATCCTGCGGCCGCCGCGGCGGGATCGGCGCGTCGTCGGTGGCCCACACCACCTGATCGGTCGCCGCCTCGATCTCCTCCTGCTTGAAGAGCATCGAGCGCTCTCGATAGCCCGCGAAGTAGAGCACCTTGGAGCCCGCCTCGCGGAACGCCCGCGCGATCGAGAAGAGCACCGCGTTGCCGAGCCCGCCTCCGGCCAAGAGCACCGTCTCGCCGGCGGCGATCTCGGTGGGCCGGCCGGTCGGCCCCATCAAGACCACCGGCTCGCCCGGCCGGAGCTCCGCGCAGAGCTTCGAGCTCGCGCCCATCTCCAGCACGATCAGCGAGAGCAGGCCGCGCTCGAGATCGGTCGACGCGCCCGTCAGCGCGAGGCCCTCCATGATGAGCGGCGTCCCCGCCACCCGCGGCGCGAAGCGCTCGTAGCTCTGCAGGCGATAGAACTGGCCCGGCCGGAAGCGACGCGCGGCCCGCGGCGCGCGCACCACGACCTCCACGATGCTCGGCGCGAGGCGCCTCACCTCGCGCACCGTCGCCGTGAGCTCGTCGTCGATCCGCGCGGCGAACGCCTGCCACGCCGCGTCGCGCGCGGGCTGCGCCTCGGGATCGAGCCGCGCGAGCTCGGCGGCGAAGAGCTCCACGACCTTGCCGTGCCCGTCCTTGGCGCTCGCCATCGCCTTGACGACGCTGCCCGCGTAGCGCGGGTGGTTGTCGCCGTAGTAGCTGACGGCGCGGCCATCGCGCAGGTAGCTCGTGAAGAAGCCATCGCCCCTGGCCGGCGTGAGCTCGATCGATCCGTCGGCCCCTACCCGGGCCGCGTGGTTGGCGAAGAAGCCCTTGCCGTCGAGCGCGAAGGTGCCCGGGTACTCGCGCTCGTAGATCACGTTGGGCTTGGTGCCGGCGGCGACGAAGACCGAGCGGGCCGGGATGCGCAGGAGCTCGCCAGTGCCTCGGATCGCGCCCGTCGGATCGGCCTCCTGCTTCTCGAAGCTGACCGCGCACACCGCGCCGTGCTCGTCGGGGTGGGCCTCGACCGGCGAGGCGAGCTCCACGTAGCGCACGCCCTCCTCGAGGCTCTTCGTGATCTCCTCGTGGTTGAGGCGATAGGCGGGCGAGTCGACCAGGCGGCGCCGGTAGACGATCCGCACGCCGCCCCAGCCGTCGAGCAGCTCCGGGATGCGCGGCTCGCGCCCCTCCGAGAGCGCCAGCGCGCGCTCCTCGCGGATCGCGCGGCCGTGCGCGAGGCTCTCGTCGAGGATCCCGATCTCCTCGGCGTCGAAGCGGGCGCGCACCCGCGCCTCGCCGTGCTCGACCGAGAGGGCCTCGTAGCGCGACAGCGTCTTCTCCGACTGCACGACGTAGTACGCGAGCAGCTCGGTCGCGGTGTCGATCGCGGTGAGACCGCTGCCGATCACGATCGCGGGCAGGCGCACCTGCAGGTTCGCGAGCGAGTTGCGCTTGTAGGCGCCGCTCAGCTGCAGCGCCATCAGGAAGTCGCTCGCGGTGCGCACGCCGCGCAGGAGCGCGTTCTTCATCGGCACCAGCGTCGGCTTGCCCGCGCCGGCCGCGATGGCGACGTGATCGATCCCGAGCTCCCACGCGTCTTCGAGCGTCAGCGTGCCTCCGAAGCGCACGCCGCCGTGCGCGCGGAAGGTCGAGCGCCTCCGAAGGTTCAGGTAGAGCATCGTCAGGAAGCTCTTGTCCCAGCGCACCGTGATGCCGTACTCGCTCACGCCGCCGAAGCCGCGCACGGTGCGATCCTCGAGCGGCTCGCGCAGCTCGTTCACGTCGCGGATCGGCGGGGGCGGCCCATCGCCGCCGAGCAGCTCGTCCGACAGCGGCTCGATCTTCAGCCCGTCGACCGCCACGACGCCGAAGCCCTCGTTCAGGAGGTAGTGCGCGAGGGTGTAGCCGGCCGGGCCGAGGCCGACGACCAGCACGTTCTTGCCGTTGTAGGGCAGCGCGTGGGGGCGGGCCGAGAGCGGGTTCCACCGCGTGAGGAGCGACCACACCTCGAAGCCGAAGGGCAGCGTGAGCACGTCGTCGAGCACCCGCGTCTCGACCAGCGGGATGTTCACCGGCTCCTGCTTCTGGAAGATGCAGGCCTTCATGCAGTCGTTGCAGATGCGGTGGCCGGTGCCGGGGCAGAGCGGGTTGTCGACGGCGACCACCGCGAGCGCGCCGAGGATCTCTCCGTCGCGCCGCAGCACGTGCGCCTCGCTGATCTTCTCGCCGAGCGGGCAGCCGGCGAGCTCGACGCCGAGCGGGTTCTTCGCGAGGTCGCCCTGCTTGGTGTGGAGCCCGTTGCTGCAGCTGTCCTTCTCGCGATCGTGACAGTAGAGGCAGTAGTCCACCTCGGCCGCGACCTGCCGCGCGCCGCCGCGCGGATCGGTCAGCGCGAAGGGCTCGACCCGCGCGCGCAGCTCGCCCGCGCCCTTGTACTCAGCACCGAGGTGCTCGGCGCCGACCGCCTTCGCCGGGACGCGGAGCGGCACGAGCCGATCTAAGTCCTGCTTGTGCACGCCGCGCAGCGACGGCCAGTGCCGCGCGGGATCGCCCTC
>JAEZBP010000060.1 GCA_023427125.1 Pseudomonadota bacterium
GGCCCGCAACGAGGCGGAGGAGGATCTCCGCTACGGCTACATCGCGGCCGCCGACGGCTTCGCCGCCGACGCGATCGCGGCCGGCCACCGCGACATCGCCGATCGGGTTCGCCCCACCGCCCGGCGCCGTGACGGCCTGCCCGAGCCGGTGGACCTCGAGGCCGAGGAGCCGGACCCCAACCTCGTCGACGGATAGCGGGGCGCTCGGCGGATCGGGCCGCGCGCGCAGCCTCCGCGCGCGG
Organism: Pseudomonadota bacterium; assembly: GCA_023427125.1. Lineage (GTDB taxonomy): Bacteria > Myxococcota_A > Polyangia > Polyangiales > Sandaracinaceae > JAEZBP01. The sequence goes on from JAEZBP010000060.1 coordinate 243, forward strand.
TCGCTCACTCGCAGGTCTCGATGCTCCGGATCCACTCGGCGAGCAGCCCCGTGCCCTGCTCGTCGACGATGCCCGAAGCCAGGGGCGGCATGCGGAAGACATCGAGCGAGGCGGCGCGCGCGTTGAGCGTCGAGAGCTCGGGAGCGCCGGGCGCGAGCAGACGCTGCTCCTCCCAAGGGAGCGTCCAGATGCGCGCGCTCGGCGTGGCGTCGCACACGCCGACCTCGTGGAAGGCGACGGACGCGCGCAGGTCGATGTCGCCCCGCCCCGGCCCTCCCGGCCGATGACAGAACGAGCAGTTGGCGTGCAGATAGGCGCGCGCCCGATCGGCGACGGGCGCCGCACCGAAGGGCGCGGCCAAGAGACGGCGCCCCTCACGCAGCGCCTCGAGCTCGGTGCCGGGGACGAGGTAGTCCTCGTCGAGCAGCGCGGCGAGCTGGTCGTCGTCGAGCTGCCGCACCTCGAGCCCGAGCGACAACCCCGCCGCCTGCGTGTGGCACTCGGCGCACTGCGAGCGGCGCGGGTACTGCCACCGAACCCCGCTGTGCGGCAGCACCTCGGCGAAGGCGCCCTCGAGCAACTCCGCGTCGGTCTGCTCGTCGTTCCAGCGGTAGGAGTAGCCGTCGAGGCCCTCTTCGGTGCGCATGAGCAGCCGCGTCTCGTGGAGCCGCCCCTCGAAGCCGAAGTGCTTCACCAGCACGCTGCCGATCGGCAGCTCGAAGTCACCGTCGGCGCCCACGGCGATCCTCCGGTCGTTGGGGATCGCCAGCCAGCGCGCCTTCTCGGATCCGTCCGACCACAGCTCGGCCTCGGGCGTGTACGGGAAGAGGCCCGGGCCCGGCAGCGCGGGATTGTCGGGGTCCATGCAGCCGGTCTCCGAGAGCAGACGGGGGAACGTCGAGGGCCCGCGCGGCGGCGCCACCTCCACCCGATAGACGCCGCCCTGATCGCCACCGGGCTCGAAGCGGAGCGCGTAGATCGTGCCGTCGCGGCCGCGCGCGAACGACACGATCGAGAAGCGGCCCTCGATCTCCACCCGCACGTCGCCCAGGCGGGCCTCGTCGAACGAGAAGATCGTGCCCGAGTTGAAGTCGGCGAAGAGCGTGCGCCCCTCGAAGCGATAGCCGGCCACGATGGAGCGCGCCTCGGCGTGCGTGACCTCGGCGATGGGATCGATGAGCTCGGGGCTCTCGCAAGGCGGCTCGCCCCGGAAGCAGAGGGTCCCTTCGCGGGTCGGCCAGCCGTAATTGCCGCCTCGGACGACGGCGCTGATCTCCTCGCGCGAGTCCTGGCCCACGTCCCCCACGAGCATCGTCCCGTCCGCCTCGAAGACGATGCGCCACGGATTTCGGAAGCCATACGCGTAGACCTCGGGCGCCGCGTCGGCGCCGTCGGCGAACGGATTGTCGGGCGGGATCGCGTAGGTCTGCTGGCCCTCGACGTCGATGCGCAGAATGCTCCCGGGCAAGTTGTGCGGCGTGGCGTTCAGATCGGTGCGCTGGTCGTCACCGATGGCGTAGTAGAGATACCCGTCGGGGCCGAACTCCACCTGATTGCCGCTGTGACTCCCGCGGTACTGATCGACGTCGAGGACGGTCTCCTCGTTGCCAAATATCGTGCCGTCCCAGGAGATCCGCGCAATGCGCGAGACATACGGGACAGTGTCGCTCGGCGCGGTATAGACGATGTACGCTTCACCGGTGTCGTCGAAGTGGGGCGAGAGCTCGATGGAGGCCAACCCGTTCTCTCCGGCCGAGAAATCAGCGTGACCCGAGACGTCGTAGACGACCCGCGCCGAGCCCTCGTCGATCCGGAGCAAGCGCCCGCCGAGCGTCGAGAGAAAGAACGCGGAGTCGTCGGTCGGGTCCTGCGCCAGATCGGTGACCGCCCGCGCATCGGCTCCCGAGAGCACTCCCTCGAAGGCGCGCCTGAGCCGCAGGCGCTCGTGCGGCTCGGGCCGCGGGAGCGCGTGACAGCTCGGATTCGACCGGCGGCGCGTGCTCGGCGGATACGTCGGCTCGCCGCAGCCTGCCAGGAAGGTGGCGACGAGCGCGATCGACAACCCCGCGCGCGGCAGGGTTCCGGTCGCATGGAGAGCTACGTTGATTCGCATGGAGGTGGCTCCCGATTCGGCGCGACCCCTTGCCGCGCTCTTCGGGGACCCCTGGACCTTGGGAGAGCCGAACAGGCTCATTCGCGATGACGATGAGCTTGCTGGTGATAGTCAGACGTAGTGATGGTGTGTTGTGCATGATGCGAAGTTCGTTAACTAGGCGCGTTCAAAGAGGTTCACGGCTTTGTGGAATTCAAGCGTGATTCGTTCCTGGTTGGTGCGGCGCAACGTGAACGCGCGAAGAAACCGCCGTGGAGGAGCACCTCCATGGCGGCTGCGTGACATGGTCGGGCGCCGCGACCTACGGGAGGACCAGCGTCACGTTCTCGTAGTCGGACGGGAAGTAGTAGGTCAGCGAGAAGCGCAACCGCTCCCCGTGGCACCACACCAGGGCGGGCTCGAAGTTGCCTGGCCCCCCGCCCGCGGGAGGGAAGCCGACGTAGCAGATCTGCTCTCCCGAGCAGGGGCTGCCAGGGCGCGCCTCGGCATCGTCCCGCAGCGCCACGCAGTCCTCCGGCGAATCGAGCTCGACGAGCGGGCCCTCGGTTGCGATGGGGAGGTACGCGTTCGGCACGCACCAGGTGTCGACGTTCGAGCACTCCGTGAGCTCGATGCAACCGTCGTCCGTGCGCCGCGCGGTCCTCGAGCAGTCTCCGATGACCCACGACTCCCACCGTTGGGACCGGATCAGCATCTCTCGGTCGGTCAGGCATGCCGCGGTCGCCCAGAACGTCGTCTCGCCGTAACCGGCCGGCGTCTCGCGCTCCGGGACCACGTCGAGATTGTCCTGGGGAATGCCGCAGCCGGTGAAACCATAAGGGAAGGCGCAGGTGTCGCCGCCCACTCCGTGCACGGCCGCGTCTTCGCAGACGCTCCACGGGCCGCCCGGCGGGCTGCCGGGGCCGCCATCTGCGCTCTGCAGGGCGTCGTGGGACTTCGGCCAGCACCCGGTCAAGGCAAGGGCGAGGGCGAGGGCGGAGAGTCGAGCTTCGTTCGTTCGCATGGAGGTGGCTCCCGATTCGGCGCGACACCCTGCCGCGCGCTTCGGGGCCCCTGGACCTCGGGGGAGCCCGACCGGCTCATTCGAGATTACGATGAGCCGGTTGGCGATGCTCAGGGTCCGTCACGGAAGATGAAAGCGCGCACCGTCACTCCGCTCGTGATCCTCCGGCCTCCGCCGCCGGAGCGCGGGCCGGAGGCGATCGCTGACGCCGAGCTGGTCCGGCGCGCCCTCGCAGACGACGAGTGGGCGAAGGCCGCCATCTACCGCCGGTACGCGTCGCAGGTCGCGAACATCGCCGCCCGCTTGCTCGGAAACCGGGCGGACATGACGGACGTGCTCCAGGACGTCTTCCTGGAGGCGTTCTCGGAGCTGCCGACCTTGCGCGATCCGAGCGCGCTCCGCCCGTGGCTGGTGCGGCGCACCGTGAACAAGGTCCACAAGCGGTTCCGTCGCCGAAAGCTCCGCCGGGTGCTCGGGCTCGACCGCGGCGCCGATGAGCTGACGCTCTTTGCGCTCCAGAGCCCCGACTGCTCGCCCGAGGACCGGCTGGAGCTCGCCCGCATCTCGGAGGTCCTCGCGTCGCTGCCGGCGCGCCAGCGCGTCGCCTGGGTGCTCCATCGGGTGGAGGGAGAGACGCTGCCGGCGGTCGCCGACGCGACCGACACCTCGCTCGCCACCGTCAAGCGCGACATCGCGGCGGCGCAGCGCGCGATCGACGCGCACATCTGGCCGATCACTCTCGACTCGAAGGAGCGCTCATGACCTCGCATCGACGAGAGCCACGCATCGCCGACAAGCTGGTCGACGCCGTGTCCGAGGAGGAGCTCGCCGTCGTCTGGCGCCGCGTGGAGCGCGGATCGGCGCGGCGAAGCCGTCGCCGCGCGTCGCTGCGGGCCGGCGTGGCCGCGCTCGTGAT
>JAEZBP010000063.1 GCA_023427125.1 Pseudomonadota bacterium
CCGCTTGCCGAGCGCGAGCTGCGCGCGCTCGAAGCGCCGCAAGTAGCGCCGATACTCCGGGTTCGCGTAGCGCGGGTGCCCGCCCGCCGCGGCCTTCAAGTAGCCCCACGTGATGCCGAGCCCGCCCCAGAGCCAAGGCGGCTCCACCGAGCGGTACGCCGCCGCCGCGAGCACGTAATAGAAGGCCGAGCCCATGTAGTACTTGCCCTGCCCCCAGCGCACGCGGCCCACGCGGATGTTCTCCTGGCTCGAGCCCATCGGCCGGAGGTGCACGAGCCGCATCTCCGGGTCGTCGACCGACTGCGCGATCCACCCGTTCATGCGGCAGAGGTGCCCGTCGATGCCGTCCCACGACACCTCGCGCACGAAGCCTCCGATCTCGCGGAAGCACTCCACGCGATAGAGCTTCGCAGGGCCGACGGCGTTCTCGTCACCGGTGCGCTCCTCCCACAGCCGCCCATCGGGCTTGCGCTCGAAGAGCTTGCCGCTGAGGTTGCCGAGGTAGGGGTCCGCCTCCATTCGCTCCAGCGCCCGCTCGAAGTAGCGAGGGCCGAGCTCGAGGTCTCCGTCGAACTTGCAGACGTAGTCGAGCGCGTCGAGATCCACGTGCGCGAGCCCATCGTAGAACGCCTCGATCACGCCGGGGCCGACCGCCCGCGCCCCTCGGTCCTTGCGCGTCACGATGTGCACGTAGGGGAAGCGGCGCGCGTAGTCGGCGAGGATCTGCGGCGTCTGATCGGTGGAACCGTCGTCGACGATGACCCAGAGGGCGGGAGGGATCGTCTGCGCGGTCGTGGTCCTCAGCGTCGTCTCGACGTAGCGCGCCTCGTTGCGGCACGGCGTGATCAGCGCGTAGCGCCGCCCGAGCGGCCGCTCGGCCGGCCGAAAGATCGTCTCCTTGCTCATGCTCGCTCCCTGCTCCATCGATGCGTCGACCTACAGGTAGACCCGGTGGGCCCGGCACCACGAGAGCAAGACGAAGAGGCTCCACACGCGCGACCAGTAGATGCCCGGGCCGCCCTTCCGGAACGCGCGCCAGCGCCGCGCGACGGCCTCCCCGTTCAGGCCGACGCGCCGCGCATGCACGACGTCGTGGAGCGTGTCGTCGAGCATCGGCCCGAGCCGCTGCCGGCACCACGCCTCGAGCGGGAGCACGAAGCCGGCCTTGGGCCGATCGAAGAGGCGCGAATCGAGCTCGGCGCGCACCAGCGCCTTGAGGAGCGCCTTCTGCCGCGGCGGGCGGAAGCGCCGCGCCTCGGGCACCCGCGCGAGCGCCTCGATCACCCGATGATCGAGGAGCGGCACACGCACCTCGAGCGAGGAGGCCATCGACGCCGCGTCGGTGTCGCGCAGGAGCCGCTCGCCGAGGAAGCTCGCGAGCTCGAGCTGGCTGATGGCGCTCAGATCGGGCTCCCCTCGGATGGCCGCGCGGAGCTCGCTCGCGCGGCTCGCGTCGAGCCCCCACTCGAGCGATCCGGTCGGGCGCAGCGTCAGCTCGGCGAGGAGCTCGCGCGAGAAGAGCCCGTAGCTCACCTGGTAGAGCGCGAAGAGATCGCCCTCGGTGGCGAGGACGTCGCTCAGCTTGCCCCAGCGCGTCTGCGGCGCGACCTCGGACGCCTCACCGGTCGCGAGGCGCGTCGCGATCCGCGCGAGCCGCTCGCGGATCGGCGAGGGCACGAGGGCCAGACGCTCCGCGACGGCGCGAGCGCGCGGCAGGTCGACGAAGCTCGCGTAGCCACCGAAGAGCTCGTCGCCTCCGGTGCCGGCGAGCGCGACGGTGAGGCCCGCCTCCCGCACCGCGCGGCTGACGAAGTAGGTGTTGAGGGCATCGAAGGTCGGCTGATCGATCGACGCGAGCGCGCGCTCGAGCTCGGCCGCGAACGTCGACTCGCTCAGCGTCACCTCCCGGTGCGCGGTGCCGAGGACCTCGGCGATCGTGCGCGCGTAGGGGGACTCGTCGAACGCGCTCTCCTCGAAGCGGATGTTGAACGTGGTGACCGGCGAGTCCGACGCGCGCTGGGCGAGCGCCGCGACCGCGCTCGAGTCGACGCCTCCGCTCAGGAAGATCCCGAGCGGCACGTCCGCGATCAGGCGCAGCTTCACCGCCTCGGCCAGGGTCTCGCCGAGCTCGCGCACCGCGCGCTCGCCCTCGATCGGCGTAGCGCGGGGCACCTGCCAGTACCGGCGCGGCGCGCGGGCGCGGCCGTCGAGCCCGACCTTCATCGTCGTGCCGGCCGGGAGCAGACGCACCCCCTCCACGTTCGTGCCCGGCCCCGGGACGAAGCCGTGCCAGAGGAACGACTCGAGGGCCGCGGGATCGAGCCGGCGCTCCACGCGCCCCGACGCGAGGAGCGCGCGCAGCTCCGAGGCGAAGAGGAGCGCGCCGCCCTGCTCGCTCAGGTAGAGCGGCTTGATGCCCACGCGGTCCCGCGCGAAGAGGACGGTCTCCTCGCGCGGATCGAAGATCGCGAGCGCGAACATCCCGCGGAGCCGCTGGATCACCCGCTCCCCGAGCCGAGCGTACGCGAGCAGGATCACCTCGGTGTCGCTCGACGAGCGCAGCTCGGCACCGCCGAGCTCCGCGCGAAGCGCCACGAAGTTGTAGACCTCGCCGTTGAAGACGATGACCGCGCCGCTCGCCGGATCGTGCATCGGCTGCCGCCCCGCCTCGCTCAGATCGAGGATGGAGAGGCGCCGGTGTCCGAAGACCGCGCCGCGCCCTCGCTCACCGACCGACGACCAGAGGCCCGCCTGATCAGGCCCCCGATGCACCTCCGCGTCGCTCATCCGACCCACCGCGTCGAGGACGCTCGGATCGATGGCGCCGACCGCCCCCGCGATGCCGCACATACTGCCCCCTCTTCGTGACTAAACAGAACTGCTTGGAGTCGGGATCACTCCTTCCCTGGCCGTTCGCCCTGAGCGAAGTCGAAGGGCGCGCGGCCTCGACGTCCTTCGACGCGCGGCGCTCTGCGCACGCCGCGACTCAGGACGAACGGGCGGACGGATCTGGACCCAAGCGACATGATCAGCTCGCGCCTCGGCTCGCGAACCACCGCGCCGTCTCGGCCAGCCCGTCCTCGAGGGAGACCGGCGTCGCCAGCGCGGTGAGCTCCGCGCTCGGCTCGAGCACCGAGCGCTCGATGTCGCCCGCGCGCCGCGGGCCGTGCTCCATCGTCGGGCTCACGCCGAGCGCCCCCGCGAGGATCGCGGAGAGCTCGAGCGTGCTCGTCCCGCGGCCGGTCCCCACGTTGAGGACCGGCGCCGAGAGCGCCCCCTCGATCGCGAGCACGTTGGCCCGCACGACGTCGCGCACCGACACGTAGTCGCGCACGCAGCCGTCGTCGCCCGACTCGCGCCGCGCGTTGATGCGGATCGGCGCGCCCGACGCGAGCCGCTCGCTGAAGATCGCGACGACCCCGGCCTCGCCGTGCGGATCCTGGCGCGGCCCGTACACGTTGGCGTAGCGGAGGATCGTCGAGGGGATGCCGTGCTCGCGCCGGTACGCCGCGAGGTAGGCCTCGAAAGCGAGCTTGCTGCACGCGTAGGGGCTGAGCGGCTGGCCGGGCCAGGACTCGCTCGCGCGCTCTCCCTCGGGCACCTCGCCGTAGATCGCGCCGCCGGTGCTCGCGAAGACGAAGCGGGCGATGCCGTGCGTGCGGCAGGCCTCGAGCAGCTCGAGCGAGCCCACGAGGTTGATCTGCGCGTCGCGCACCGGCTCGCGGGTGCTCACGCTGACCGACGTCTGCGCCGCCTGGTGGCACACCACCTCGGGCCGATGCTCGCGGAAGAGCGCGTCGATCCGCGCCGCGTCCCGCACGTCGCCCTCCACGAAGGTCGCGCCCGCCGGCACGTTCTCGCGCCGGCCCGTCGACAGATCGTCGAGGACGATCACCGCGTGCCCGGCCTCGAGCAGCGCGTCCGACACGTGGCTCCCGATGAAACCCGCTCCTCCTGTCACCAAGACTCTCATTCCAATCTCCCGTCGATGAATGCGGCGATGGCTCCCACGAGCGCGCCGCCGGCCTCCGGCGCGAGCGCGCGGGAGGGAAGGACCCGATCCAGCGTGGCGAGCCGGGCCACGAGCTCGTGCTCGTCCCAGGCCACCGAGACCCCTAGCCGCGCGCCGAGGCGCGCCGCGGTCGCGAGCTGGTGATCGTTGCGGGTCTCGCCGAGCGCCGCCGAGCGCGGCATCACGAGGAGCGGCTTCTCGCGCTCGAGCGCCGCGAAGATCGTCCCCGTGCCGGCGTGCCCGACGATCACGTCCGCGCCATCGAGCGCGCGCCCGAGCTCGGCCGGCGAGAGCATCCGCGACCAGGCGAGGTGCGCGGGCAGAAGCGCGCTCTCGCCGATCTGCGCCTCCACGGAGTGGCCCGGGTGGGCCTCCGCCCACGCGTCCACCGCACCGATCAGCCGATCGAAGGGCATCTGCGCGCCGACTGTGACGAAGATCCGCATCGCGTTCAATCGAGCAGGCGTTCAATCGAGCATGCTCCCCACGTAGCGCGGGCCGCCGGGTCTGGCGAGCTCCGGCCATTGGGTCAGCCAGAGATCGGCGTGGGCGCCGGCGCGCTGCCCGCTGAGCGAGAGCTCGCTCGCGTTGGCGAGGCTGTCCACCCAGATCGTCCTCGCGCCGAGGAGGCGCTTCGCGAGGAGCACGCCGAGGAAGCCCGGCAAAGCGCCGGTGGACACGACCACATCGGGGCGCTCCCGGAGCAGGATCGCCAAGATCTGCGCCGCTACCCGCGCCACCCCGAGCCGATCCCAGCGCGTCGCGTCGCGGACCACCAAGAGGGGCGCGTCCCCGACCTGCTCGCGGTAGGCCGCCGACACCGTCACGTAGACGACGTGGTGGCCGCGGAGCGCGGGGCGGAGGCGCAGGAGCTCCACCCAGTGCCCGCCCCCCGAGCTGATCGCGAGGATCTTCTTGCGCACGTGCGCGCGGGTCACTTGGCCGGCCCTCCGGTCCAGAACTCCTCGATCGGGCCCTCGCGATCCTCGAGCTTCGCGACGTCGTCGCTCACGGCGACGAGCACGTAGCCGACCGCGTTCTGCCTCCCGAGCCGCGCCTTCATCCGCGCGAGCTCGGCCGCGGGCATCGCGTCGCTGGTCACGATGACGAGCACGCGATCGGCGAGCCGCGCCGCGCGCCGCAGCGCCTGCCCCCTCGCGGGGCCGCTCCACGCGGTGCACACGAGCCGCCGCCC
>JAEZBP010000094.1 GCA_023427125.1 Pseudomonadota bacterium
GGCAGGGGCCGACGCTCGTCGCAGCCGATGAGCAAGAGAAGCGCAGCGGCGATGAGCCCCGCGGAGGAGGGTGTTCGGTGAGGCATCAGATTCCTTTCGCCGTCCGGACTACGCGCAGAGCGGGCGGGATCTACCCGCCCGCGAACGGCATTCGTCGGAGGCGCGATCGACGGCGCGCGCGAACGGTATCATCTCCGTCGCCGAAGGGATCCGCGGAACGCAGACCTCCTGACCTACCCCTCGGCTCACGATGTCCGTTGGACGCGCGCATCGAGCGGCGTACCTTCGAGGCGTGCAAGCGGGACGAGCCTGTGAGGCGTGCGGAGCGCCCGCCCTTCGGATGGGCGACGGCGACCGGTGCGGCAGCTGCGACGTGCTCGTGTGCGGGCGCTGCTTGAAGGGCACCGCTCGCTGTCCGAGCTGCCAGCGCTTCTTCAGCGAGACCCGCGGCGTCGCTCCGCGCGCGGCGCGCCGAGGTGAAGCGCGCCTCGAGAGCGCGCGGCAAGAGACGATCGCGGTCGCGGCGAGCCTCGCCGTCGCGTCCGTGATCATCGTGGTGATGAGCCACGTGAGCGTCTTCCGGTCGCTGGTCGCCGTCGCCATGGTCGGCCTGCTCTTGCTCCAGCTCCTTCGCGGGCGGGTGTGGGCGCGCTGGCTCGTGGCCGGCCTGAGCGGGCTCTACGGGCTCGGGTTGGTCGTGAGCACGACACAGCCCGACCCCGGCGGCTCGCGGCTCGTGCTGCTGGGCCTCGCGGCGGTCCTCCTCGTGGACGTGCTCGTGCTCGCGTTCAACGGGCGCGTCGGGCAGTACCTCGACGCGCAGCGCGACCGCCACCCCTGACCCGCGCCCGAGGATCGTGATCTACAGGCACGCGGGGATCACGGTGTCCCAGACCGCCGCGGTCAACATCGTGTCGGTGAAGTCGTTGTCGTCCTCCCACCCGGCGACCGGGCCGCAGTTGCCCGCGTTCCACGCCCCGTTCGGGTAGCCGTCGCGGTGACGGAAGGCGACCCGGTTGCGCCGGACCTCGTGGTTGTTGCAGGTGCTCGGGTCCGTGGTGTCGCCCTGTCCCCACACGACCATGCCGACGTTGCTCCACTCGAACGAATCGGGCGAGTAGACGATGTTGTCGAGGATCCTGTGGTGCGTGCCGCCTGCGATCGCGAGCCCGTACTGGCCCGGGTTGACGAGGATGTTGCCTTGGATCGTGACGTAGCTGCCGCCGTAATCGCCGGCGAGGGCGCCGCCGCCCGATTGGCTCGGGCCGCCGCCGCGGAGCTTGTTGTAGGCGACGAAGATCGGCGAGTCGGGGGTGCCGCTCGAGCCGAACATGCTGATGTGATCCTCGGGGCCGGCGAGATAGCCGGGGGTGGTCTGGTCGCTGATGTTGCAGACGACCCGGTTTCCGCTCCCGTTGACCTGGTTGAACTGGACCATCTGCCCGCGCGCACGCGGCCCCCGCACGCGCTCCACACGATTGTGGTCGAAGACGAGGTTGTCCTGCCCCACCTCGCCGAACCCTCCCATGTAGAAGCCGGTGGCGATGTCGTCGAAGTAGTTGTGATCGATGCGGACGTCGTGGGCGCGCTCGAGCGCGATGCCGTTGCCGTTGGCGTCCGGGGCGCACGGCCCGATCCGGTTGTTGGTGATGCGCACGTTGCTGACGTTCGAGCCCCGGATGCACGGGCCGGTCGTGCTCGTGATGTGGAGCCCCTCGATCGTCATGCCCGAGGTCAAGGTGATCGGGCCCGAGGGGATGAACGCCGTGATCGTCGGGCCGATCACGTCCAGGGGCGGCCCGCCGTCATGGAGGCCGCCGCCGTCGACGAGGCGGCCGCCGTCGACGAGGCCGCCGCCGTCGACGAGGCTCCCGCCGTCGTGGCGAGTGCCACCGTCGCGCAGAGCTCCGCTGTCGACAGCCGCGTCCGCGCGCTGTCCTCCGTCGCTGCCCGCGACCTCGTCGTCACAGGACGCGAGGACAATCGCGAGCGCCATCCAGAGAGTGTTCCAGAAACGGAATGCTCGCATCGATTCCCCTACCTTGTTGGAGCGCCTTCCACTCGAGGCGCGGCCACACTACCCCCCGCGTCGCCTCGCGTCACGTCGAGGTCCGCGTGCTGCGCTATGGGGCGATCACGCCGAGCAGCTGCAGCACGGGCTTGAGCACGCCGCCGAGGCCCTCGCCGACGATCGAGCCGACGGCGATCGTCGTCAGGGTCACGGCGCGCATCTTCAGCACCCGCCCGAGCAGGATCCAGAGCACGAGCCCGCCCGCGAAGAACGCGAGGTCGAACGCCACCGGCAGCACGAGCCCGATGCCGAGGCCGACCGAGTGCGGCATCAGATCGGTGATCGCGAAGCGCTCGGGATCCTCGGGCACGCCCGCCGTCCGCTTTGAATGCCAAGCGTCGACGCCCCGCTCGAGCACCACGTAGATCGCGCCGGCCAGCGCGCCGAGGCCGAGCGCCTCCCACGCGAAGGGCGGCATCTCCGTCCGGCCCTCGAAGATCAGCGCGGTCGCCGCCCACATCTTGGCGACCGGCGCCGGCAGCCCCTCGCCCTCGAGGGTCATCGGCTGCCGCGCTTGGAGCTGCGTGAAGACCCACGCCGAGACCAGCGAGCAGGGCACGACCGTCGTCAGCTGCGCCCAGAACTGATAGCGCGAGGGGATCTTCAGCCACCGCCCGTACACCATGTCGCCGGTGAGGTTGCCGGCCTGCGCGCCCGAGCCCGCGACGAAGCCGGCCCCCGCGAGGTTCTTCGCGGCCGAGGGCGCGCCGGCCAGCGCGGTCACGCTCTGGAGGAGCACGCCCATCACGCGCGCGGGGTTGAACGCGGTCTGCGCGGCGGCGCGCGTCGCGATCACGTTCTGGAGGAAGCCCGCCACCACGATCAAGAGCACGGCGATGCCCGCCGAGAGGCCGATCGCGAACTGCGAGAACGCCGCGGTGGCGAGCAGCGCGACCAGGCCGAAGACCAAGAGCGCGCGCCCGCTCATCACCGGATCGTCGTCGTCGGTCTTCGCCGCGCCTCGCCGGGGGACCAGCGAGCGGAAGGAGGCGGCCAGCACGCGCCAGTTGAGCGCCATCTGCACGAGGCCCGACGCGACGAGGAAGCCGATGCCCGGCCACACGTAGCGGTGGGGCGCCGAGGGCGTCGGCGTGTAGGGCGCCATCACGAGCAGCACGATCGCGCCGGCGAGGAAGCCGACGCAGACGCGGAACCCCATCAGGTACGCGCCGCCGATCGCGAAGGGTGACCACGCGATCCCGAGGCCGAGCGCCGCCAGGCCGAAGATCGGGATCGCGCTGCCATCCGGGATGAGCCCGAAGCCGCCGTCGGTGTTGGCGACCACGAGGCCGATGCACGCGAGCGTCGTCGCGAGCAGATACCAGGGCTGCTTCGGATCGCCCTTGTCGACGAGCGCCCGGATCACCGACGCGGTCGCCCGCGCGCCCGGCCAGGGCAGCTCCTCGCGCAGGATCAGCATCTGGCGGAGCGGGATGACGAAGGTCATCCCGACGAGGCTCGTGACGACGGAGAAGCCCGCCATCTGCCAGAACGAGTAGGGCGCGCCGACCATCGCCTGGGCCGCGAAGAAGTTCGTGATGAAGCCGAGCGAGCCGCCCGCCGAGCCCATCGTGGCGACGATCCCCATCTCCGTCGTCGTGATCTTGGTGGTCGAGAGGAAGAAGAACGCGAAGAAGAAGAGCGCGGCGATCGTCGGCCCCTCCTCGATCACGCCGAAGGAGAGCGTCAGGTACGAGTTCACGCCGCAGAGGACGAGCGCGAGCAGGAACCCGGCGACGAGGGAGCGGACGCTGAGGGGGGCGCGCGCGGATGCGGTGGTGTCGGCCATGCGGGCGGCATGAATTCCACGGCGGCGCCGACTTGGCGAGCCCCGACCCGCGTCACGCGAGCGCGAGGGCGCGCGCGATCAGCACGAGCGCGCCGGCGACGCCGACGGCGTACGCGGCCCCGATCTGCACTCGCGGCTCGACGGCGCGTGCGCTGCGAATCATGAGCGCGAAGATCGCCAGGAGGACGGCAGAGGTCAGCGCTGCGCCGGCGACACCCATGAGCGGCACCTCGAGGGCGGGGGCGAGGCCGAGCGTCACGCCGAGCACCAGCGCAAAGAGGAGCCAGGAGCGCGCCTCGTCCTGCCGGGCGGCGCCACGCGCGAGCAGCACGACGCCTGCCGCACCCATCGCGGTGAGCGGCGCGCTCGGCAGCCCCGCGAGCGGCGCGAGCCCCAAGCCGAGCG
>JAEZBP010000121.1 GCA_023427125.1 Pseudomonadota bacterium
GACTTATTTCGACCGGGCTCCTGAGGGAGCGGTCAACGGGGTCAGCCTCGTGCTGCTGCCGAGCCTGATGGTGGGCTGACCTCCGCTGCTATCCGCTGTGCTATCGCGGCCTCATGCCGCTTCGATCCGCCGCTGGGCTGCTGTTGATCGCCGGAGCCGTCGCATGCGCGGCGCCGAGCGCGCCGCTGCGCCTGGTGCCACCGGTCGATCGCGGGCAGCTCGTCTGGGATGGGCTGCCGCCCGGCGAGTACCTGATTGTCGACGCGACGCTCTTCGTCTCGGGCGATGCCTCCTCCGAGCGCGATCTGCCGGGCGAGTGGCGCGCGCGCTTCCTCGACGACGGGCGCGCGCGCGTGCAGGTGGGGTCGGCGGTGATCGAGGGGCGCGTGCACACGCGAGCGCGCTGGACGTGCACGCGCGCGCCGCTTCGCTACGAGCGCGGCGGGCTGATCGTCGATGTGCCGCGCGGCGGTCGGCTCACGCTGCTCGGGAGGAGTAACCGCCTGGCCCGAGTGGGGACACCGCTGAGCGGGCTCTCGTGGGTGAGCACGCTCGTCGAGGCCGAGACGCTCTCGCTCGATGCGTGCGCTGCTCTGCCCGTGCCCACCGGCGCCCAGACGGTGCCCCCGCGGCCGAGCGACGGCGCCGCCTGCGTCTTCGGCAACCCGACGCCGGGCGCGGAGCGCGCGTTGCTCCCGGAGGGAACGGCCATCGAGGTCGGCGAGCGGCGCGGTGAGTGGGCGGCGGTGAGGGCTCACCTTCAGAGGGCGCGCGTCGAGGGGTGGACCCCGGTGCGCGCGCTGACGCCGGCGCCGGCCGAGGACGAACGCTGGGTGCGAACGACCCGCGTGCTCCGCGTCGGCGCGCTGGAGGTGCCGGTGGGCACGGTCGGCCGCGTCTCGCCCTGTCGCGGGGACGGGGAGTGCACCGAGCGCGTCAGCCTCGCGCTCGAGCGCGAGGGGCGCTCACTCCGCCTCCGCCGCGAGCTCGCGCGCGTGGAGGTCGAGCCGATCGACGCGCCGGCTCCCGCACCTCCTCCGCGCTTCGCGGCCACGGCCTGCGTGTACCCGGACTCGCCTCCCTCGAGCAGCGCAGCGACCGGGGGCCTGCAGCGCGAGGACATCCGCCGGGTGGTCACGCAGCACATCGACCGCGTCCGCCGATGCTTCGAGGCGCGCGTCGACGTGCGGCCGGAGCTGACGGGGAGGTGGACGGCGTCGTTCATCATCGGTCCGACCGGGCGTGTGGACGCCGTCGGGACGATTGGCTCGATCGAAGACGGATACCTGAGCAGCTGCATCTCTCGGACGGTACGACGCATGCGATTCCCACCCCCGGAGAACGGCGGCGTGGTGGGCGTGAACTACCCGTTCGTGCTGTCGCCCTGAGCGCAGCGCGGAGGAGGCACGCGCTGGCACAGCCTCGCGGGCTCTTTCTCGGCCAGCTCTGCGAGGCACGCGAGCTGCTATTCTGCCCGCCGATGTCCGATCGACTCACCGGGTTGCGGATCGCGAGCGTGCTGGGTTTGGGCGTCGCGCTGGCCGGCTGCGCGGCGGGCGGAGGCTGGGTCGCGGGGGCGTTCGCGCTGATGGCGGTGGCGGGCGTGGCGCTCAGCGGATGCTCGAGCAGCCACACGACCGGAAGAGACTCGGGAGCGGAGGTGGACGCCGGCGACGCGATCGACGCGGGCGGGCGCTGGGAGCGCTGCTGCGTGGAGGGCAGCGTCGACTCCTGCTTCTGCCCGGCCGGCTGGGCGTGCAACTACGGCTGGTTCGAGGACTGTGGGGACGGCACCTGCATCGACCCTGGGTCGGAGGAGGTCTGCTCCGGCGACGGCGGCGTCGACGCCGGACCGGACGCGGGCGGCACGTTCGAGCCCTGCTGCGTCGGCGGACACATCGACACCTGCTTCTGCCCGGCCGGCGCCGAGTGCAACTACGGCTGGTTCGAGGACTGCGGGGACGGCACCTGCACCGATCCCGGCTCGATGTGCCCGGTCCCCGACGCGGGGGCGCCGGTGCTCGACGCGGGCGGACACTGGGATCCTTGCTGCGTCGACGGCGCGCTCACGACCTGCCACTGCCCGGCCGGCGTGATCTGCAACTACTGGTACACCGACTGCGGCGACGGCACCTGCACCACCGATCCCGCCGGCGGCTGCGCCTCCTGATGGCGCCGCGCACGCTCAAGCACGCCGGCGGCATCTTCGAGGCGCTCCACCGCGAGCTGCTCGGCGATCCGGTCGACCTCTCCGATCTCGATCTCGCGGCCCACCCGCCCGAGCGCGTCGCGCTGGCTCGGCGTGTCTGGCAGGAGCGCGTCCGGACCGAGTTTCGCTCGGTGCAGATCATGACGCGCTTCGTGACGGAGGTGGTCGGCGCCGGCGATCCGCTCGAGGTCTACGCGGGGGCGATCGATCTGGTGCAGGACGAGGTGCGCCACGTCGGCCTCTGCGCGCAGCTCACGGAGGCGCTCGGCGCGCCGGCCTTGCTCCCCGATCCGGTCGAGCTGCGCGATCCCGAGCGCTACCTCAGAGCGCCGATGGCGGAGCGCGCGCTCTCGACCGCGATCTCGATGCTCGCCATCAACGAGACGATCTCCGTGGCGTTCGTCGAGGACCTGCGCGCCCGCTGCGGCGACCCGGCGGTGCGACGCGTGCTCGACGCGACGGTCGAGGACGAGGAGGGCCATCAGGACTTCGGCTGGCGCTACGTCGAGGTCTCGCTCGCGCGCTTCCCGATCGCGTCGCTCTCCGACTGGCGCCACCTCGTGAGCTCGACGCTCGCGCCCCATCGTACGCAGGTCGAGCGCATCCTGGCGGAGACCGCCGATCGCGATCTGGCGCGCCACCCCGAGCCGGAGCTCGCCGCGCTCGGCCTCTTCAGCCCCGTTCGCCAGGCGCTCGTCTTCGAGCGCTGCTTCGAGACCGTGCTCCAGCCGAAGCTCGCGGCGCTCTCGCTGCTTTGAGTTGCTGTGCGCGCGCTTCGCGAGCGCGCTGAGTTGGCTGGGCGCGCGCTTCGC
>JAEZBP010000852.1 GCA_023427125.1 Pseudomonadota bacterium
CCCGCGTGATCGTCGCGCTCGAGCCGCAGGCGGTCAGCAAGCTCAGCGCCGCCGCCCAACCCCACGCCCTCCTCCCACGATCCATCGACGTCCTCCAGCGATCGCTCAGCGCAGGTGCGTGACGTACCAGCGCGGGCCCCAGTTGATGAGCGTGCGGATCTCGAGGCGCTGCTCGCGCTCGCCGGCGCGGTAGTAGATCCACGAGTGCCGGCAGGCCCAGTAGGGGAGCGCGTTCGCCTCCTGGCGGCGCTCGACCCAGCCGCCGCGGCGGCTCATCTGGAAGCGATCGAAGGTGGCGCCCTCCGGCAGCGAGGCGGAAAGCTCGTGGATGTCGCGCTCGTAGTGGCGATAGAGGGTGTCCCAGTAGCCGCCCGGGTTCGCGATGCCCTTCAAGATCAGGAAGGGCTCGCGCGGGAAGAAGAAGTCGCGCGCCGCCTCGGGGTCGTCCGAGACGATGGCGGCGAAGAGCTGCGCGGCGCGCGCGGCGGTGTCGCCGATCGGAGGGCGGGCGGGGGCCTCGGTACGGCGCGGATCGTTCTCGTCGGGGATCGCGGGCCGCTCCTGCGCCGCGACGGAGGCCGCGAGCAGGGCGAGCGGGAGCGCGAGGAGCGCCCTCCTCACTCGACGACCTCGAAGGACTCGGGCGAGCGGGTGCGGTAGTTCGCGTCCATGTGCTCGATGAGATCGAGCAGGAACGTCTGCATCTGCGCGCCGTCCGGCGTGCTCTCCGGCGCGTCCGTGTAGAAGGTGCCGCGCAGGCACTCGCCGTTGCGGCAGCGGCCGTCGGGGAAGACGAGGATCATCTTCTGCATCCGCCGCTCGGTGCCGACGCGCCCGTTGTTCATCGACTGCCAGAGGAGCAGGCCGAGCGCGATGAGATCCGCGGGCTCCATGCCGTAGCCGTGGAGGAAGTAGACGATCGGGTAGCGCTGCGACGCGTTCTCCTCGAGGAAGTAGCCGGGCGGGAGGATGACGGTGACCGGTCCGCTCCGGCCGGTGGTGGCGGTGAAGTCGAAGACGAACTGGTTGATGTACTCGCAGTTGACGGAGGTCGGCGTGCAGATGCGATCTTGGATGCGCGCCCGATCGCCGTCCGGCCAGCGCGCGCTCATCATCGCGAGGCCCGCGTTCAGGCGCGAGGTGAGCTGCGAGACCGTGCCGACGTGGCCGCCGTCGCCGATCTCGAGGAAGCGCTCCTCCACGTCCGGATCGCCATAGCGGACCATCGCGTAGCGGCCGACCTCGTCCCAGCGGACCTGTTCGAACGAGAACGCGCCGTTGGGGCGCCCCTCCATGTGGAGCGAGGCGTGGTCGTTGTAGAAGCGGACCGGGAAGCCACGGCCGCTCCAGCCGGCCATCGTGACGTTGCCCATCACGACCCAGTTGAAGAGGTCGCGGATGCCGCCGTCGGCGAAGAGATCGAGGTTCTGCAGCACCTCCTGGTCGGCGTGCTCGGCCACGTAGCGGGGCGAGCTCTCGATCATCCGCTGCGCGCCGCGCGCGCGATCGAAGCAGCCGTTGCCCTCACCGCTGTCGTAGCCGCCGGCGTCGAGCTGCGCGGTGCCCATGACGCCGTCGAGGCCGACGTCGAGGAAGGGCTCCGCCACGCCCTCGGCGCCGGCCGTGCACCGCTCGCCGTCGCGGTTCCAGTTGTTCTCGGTGCCGGTCGGGTTGTACTGGAAGTCGAAGTCGTCGCCGGCCGGATCGGGGTTGGTCTCCGGGTCGTAGCCGGGCTCGTCGACGCTCGGCACTCCGTCGAGGCCGAAGTCGTCGAAGGGCTCGCGGCCGTTGCGGATCACCGGCTCGCCCGCGTCGCGCACGCCGTTGCCGTTGAGATCGACCGCCACCGCGACCTCGAACGGCATGCGCGGCCCGCCGGTGGGGTCCCACTGGCCGATGTCGCCGGTCTCCTGCCCGTCGCAGAACGTGATGACCGGGTGCGTGCCGTCGGGGTTGAACTCGTCGTCGTAGAAGCCGCTCGCGATCACCACCTGGTTCTCGGGCAGGCAGCGCTCGGTCTCGGGCAGCGTGCGGATCGACTCGGGCAGGCCCGGCGGCGCGATGTTCGGCGCGCTCGGATCGGCGCTCGCGTCGTGGTTCGGGTTGCCGAACATCGCCGCCAGGTCGCGGAAGATCGAGATGTAGTCGGTGCGGTTGAAGGTGCCGCCCTGCCCGTCGTACTCGTCCTCGTACCACCAGTGCTCGAAGTGCTGGGCGTGCTCGTGGATGTGGGTGGGAGCCGGGACGCGCGCGAGCGAGGCGGCCTCGCAGCCGGTCGTCACTCCGTCGTTCCGCTGGGCCTCGGTGCAGAACCCGCCGATGTGGTTGTCGCGGATGTGCTCGAGCATGTACGTCCAGTCGGTCGGCCCCCCGAGCGGCGCCACGAAGTCGAAGAGCTCGGGGTTGCCGAGCCCGATCCGGCCCGAGCCGCTGCCGCCCATCGAGAAGCCGAGGATCCCGCGGAACTGGAACTCGCGCGTGCGGCGGCTCGGCGCGTCGTCGCGCACGACCGCCTGATAAGTGCCGAGGCGCGGGACCTCGAAGGTCAGGGTGCCGCCGCCGGCCGAGCCCGCGAAGCGCGGCGACGCGATCGGCACGATCCGCCCGCTCGCGTCGCTCGGCCCCCGGTAGGCGACCTCGACGTGGCCGCGGTTCGCGCCGGCCGGCAGGAGCGAGAGACGGATCGGGATGGTGAGCGGGAGCTCGCGGCCGAAGCGCAGGTGCGCGGGCCCGAAGCGCACCGGCGGGCCGAGCGCGCGGTAGCCGGCCGGCGCGAGCTCCTCGCCGCACTCGATGCGCCCGGTGAACGCGTCGACGTGGTAGGCGTCCTCGCGCGCGGCGCCCTCCGGGATCCGCACCGCCGCGCCGGAGAGCGTGTCGCTCCCGACGATGAGCTCGCCGCCCGGCGCGACCTCTCCCTCGGCGCTCCCGGCGCACGCCGGCAGGCTCGTCGCCGTCACCACGACCTCGACGTCGGCGCTCATCGTGTCGCCGCTCGGCGCGTGGACCGCGGTCGCCGTCAGCGTGACCGTGCCCTCCGCGACGGCGGTGATCGACAGGGTGGCGCGCGCGTGCCGCGGCGCGACGCTGGCCGACTCGACCACCTCGATCACCCCGTCCTCGCTGGTGCTGAAGGTGAGCTCGGCGCCCGGGACGCAGTCCCGCTCGAACTCCACGTAGACCTCGCGGGTCGCGCCCGGCACGAGGCCGATCGAGGGCGCCGACCAGACCAGCGGGTGGAAGGACAGCGTCGGTCCGCACCCGAGCCCCGGGCCGGCGTCGGCGCCGGCGTCGGCGGGGAGCGAGGGGCCGTCGCAGGCGACGAGGAGGAGCGCGAGCGCGAAGCGAAGCGAGGACTGCATGCCGGCGCAGCATACGATCATCGCGCGCCGCGATCCTCCGCTATGGTCCCTCATCCTCGATGATCGCCCTCCGCGCCCTCGCTCGCGAGCCGCTCCTGCACTTCGTGCTCGCCGGGGCCGCGCTCTTCGGCCTCCACCACGCGCTCGTCGAGGATCGCGTCGACGAGGGATCGCGGCCGATCGTGGTGGATCGCGGGGTGCGCGCCGAGCTCGCCGACGCCATCGCGCACCGTCACGCGCGACCGGCCACCGAGGCCGAGATCGACGCGGCGATCGACGCGTGGATCGACGAGGAGGTGCTCTACCGCGAGGCGCTCGCGCGCGGGCTCGATCAAGGCGACCCGCGCGTTCGTGCGCTGATCGCCTCGACCATGGACTCGGCGATCGGCGCCGCGCTCCACGAGCCGGAGCCGAGCGAGGCGGAGCTGCGCGCTCACTTCGACGCCGATCCGGCCCGCTGGGCGCGCGAGGCGCGGATCGACTTCACCCACGTCTTCGTGAGCGGGCAGGACG
>JAEZBP010000265.1 GCA_023427125.1 Pseudomonadota bacterium
AGGCGGCGGCGCCGACGACGGGGGCGGCGTGAGGGGCGTGAGCGCGCCGCCCAGCTCACCGTCGAGGTGCGCCGGCGTGAGCACCGAGGCCTCTCGGTCCTGGGCGAGCGCGCGCGCGCGAGCGCGCAGAACGAGCGCCTCGAGCTCGCGGAGGTTCCCCGGCCACGCGTACTCCACGCGGCTCAGCGCGCGCCGGAGCGCGAGCGAGAGGTGCCAGTCGCGCGCGGGATCGCGGCGATGCAGCAGGCTCTTCGCCAGCGACGGGATGTCGCCGCGGCGCTCGCGGAGGGGGGGCAGGCGCAGCACCACCCCGGCGAGGCGGTGATAGAGATCGGCGCGGAAGGTCCCCTCGCGGATCGCTGTCTCGAGATCTCCGTTCGTCGCCGCGATGATGCGGAGCGCGACGCGCTTCGGGCGCGGCTCGTCGTAGCCGAGGGGGCGATAGGTGCCGAACTGCGTGACGTCCAGCAGGAGCTGCTGCGCGTGCAGCGGGAGGTTGAGGATCTCGTCGAGGACGAGGGTGCCGCCGTCCGCGTGGGCGACGAGCCCGGTGCGGGCGCCCGCGGCGCCGGAGAACGCGCCTCGGCAGTGGCCGAAGAGCTCGGAGGTGATGGTGTTGAGATCGTGGCTCGTGCCGAGCGTGGCGCGCACGACCGGTCCGTCACCGCGCGCGTGCGCGAGCGAGCGCGCGAGCTCCGTCTTGCCCGTGCCCGACTCGCCGAGGATCAGCACGTGGAGATCACCGCCGACCGCGTGGGCGATGTCGCCCGCCGTGTCGGCGAGCGCGGGCGACGCGAGCAGCTCGTAGAGCGGGAAGACGCCCGGCTCCTCCTCGCGCACCTCGCGCCGCTGGTGCTCGGTACGCAGCGCGTCGATCGCGTGCGCGTGGCGCAGCACCGGCGCGAGGATCGTCGTCGCCACCTCGAGGAAGCGCTCGTGGCCTTCGCCGAGGGACTTGCCGGGCTCGCGGACGTCCACGTAGAGGAAGCCGAGCGGCGGCTCGCCCGGCGCGTGGATCGGGGCGGCCACCGCGGCCAGCACGCCGAGCTCGCCGAGGCTGCCGCCGGCCTCCGCGATCGGATCCCAGAACACCATGCCCTGCGCCTCGCGCGCGCGTCGGATCAGGGTCCGCCCGATCTCCTCGCGCTCCGCCGGAGCGAGGGCGCCCGCGGCGCTCCGCGCGTTGACGACGACCTCGCCGCTCGGCTCGGAGAGGAGCAGGAGACCGCGGTCGGCGCCCAGCACCTCGACGATCGTGTCGAGCGCCTGGTCGATGGCCTCGGCGGTCGTCGGACCGCTCCGCAGACGTCTGAGGATCTCGAGGGTCGACTGCCAGATCGTGTCGAGCTCCGGCTCTACTACGGACGCCAGCGCCATCGCGCGGGAGCCTATCACGCGGCGTCCGGCCAACTCGACGACGACGGATCGTCGCCGGCCCGCGACGACGCCTCGTCGATCCCAGCGCGCGTGCCGCGTGGAGCGGGCGGCACGAGCGTTGCCAACGAGGGACGCGAAGCGAGCCGATCCCTCGCGCGCCGCGCCACGTGAAGCGCGCGGGCGTGGGAGCACGAACGTCGCGACCGGGGCGCTCGCAGGACCACTTGGAAGCTCGATAGAGGAGAAGCCTTGATGAAGAGAATGCTCGTGATCGCGGCCATGACGTTGGCTTTTGGTTGTGACGGCGGCGAGACCTCGCCGGAGGACGGCGGCTCGACGCCGGGCGTCGACAGTGGGACCACGCCTGGCGTCGACGCCGGAACGACGCCCGGGACCGACGCCGGGAGCGACGCCGGGACGACCCCCAGCACCGGCTGGGCCCTGCGATCGCACCCCTGCGTCGGGAACCGCACCGACGCGCTCCATCGCGACGACGACGGCACGCTCTACGTGGGCTGCGGCTCGACGACCACGGGCCTCGGCCTCTTCGTGAGCACGAACGACGGCGCGAGCTGGGACGAGCCGACCACGACCCCGAACGGCTTCTTCGACACGTGGCGCGTCCTCGACGTCTCGCGCAGCGCGGACGACCTGCTCTACGTGGCGGGCATCGACACCGCGAGCTCGCGGCGCGTCGTGAGCGCCGACACGAGCGGCGGCTCGTGGGCGCTCGAGGAGGTCTACAACGCCGGCTCCACCGTCGGCACCGCCTTCACCGTCGGCACGTTCCGGCGGCAGGCCGACGGCCGCGCGGTCGCCGAGTCGCTCAACGGCACCGATATCCAGGCGCGCGCGAGCGACACCGACGACTGGCAGGACGTCTCGAGCTGGGGCGAGGACTTCGGCGGCCTGCAGATCCTCGACCTGGAGATGTACGACGGCGAGTTCTACGGCGTCGGGAGCACGATCAGCCAGCCGCCGTACCTCTTCCTGCCGCAGACCAGCGGGACCGGCTTCGGCTTCCGCGTGATCAGGCTCTCCCCCGAGGGCATCGGCTCGTACAGGGGCGAGATGTGGGGCGTCGCCGTGGACGAGGGCGGGATCGTCGCGGGGGGTGTCAATCAGGATCGTGACGTCGGCATGATCTACGCGCTCGACGACGCGACGTCGACGACGCTGCGCACCTTCGACGTGTCGCTCCTCTTCCCGGACGACGCCACCTGGATCCGCGGCGTCTGTCGTCGTGGTGAGACGCTCTACGCGGTGGGTGAGCTGACCGCCGAGGCCGAGGGCCTGGTCCTGCGCTCGGAGAACAACGGCGGGACCTGGGCGAACGTGACCCCCGACACCGGCAACCCCGCCGATCCGTTCCCGCCGGTGCACCGCTGCCTCGTCGCCGGAGACGATCGCGTGTTCATCGCGGGCGCCGACGGCATGCTCGCCGTCTCGAACTGACCTCGGACGAACCGGCTCGCCTCCTCGTCCTTCGCCCGCGTGACGACGCGCGGAGGGTGCGGGCGGCGGGCCGGATTCCGCGTGGACCGGCGATGGACGCGCGACCGCTGAGAGCGATCGGCAGCGCTACGCGACCCGTAGCGGGGCTCCGCACCGGCGCGACCTCGGACGCGGTCGTCGCGTGCGCGTCGCCCGTGCGCTTGGGCGCGTGCTAACTTCGCGGGTCGGAGTTGCACCATGCGGGTCAGAGCCACGCTCCTCTCGATCGCCGACGCCCAGCTCCGCCCGTTCATGATCGCGCGCGTCGCGCTGCTCACGGTCTCGGTCCTCGCGATCGGATGCGCCGGCCCACGACTGACGGCCGGCTTTCGCCTGGCCCACCCGGAGTGCCGGGAGCACGTGGACCACTGGGGACGGGCCGGGATGCCGGGTGTCGTCGACGCCGAGGCTTGCGGGATCCGGGACGTCGGCGTCGAAGTCCCGGCCACCCCGCGCTGGAACTTCGGGGGTGAAGCCGTTCGGCGCGCCTCCTTCGAGCTCAGCTGCCCCGTGGAGCAGCTCCAGTTCGTCCTCATCGATCGCGACCACGGCGGCGTCGAGGGCTGTGGGAGGCGCCTGGTCTACATGTCCACGCGCAACGGCTGGATACTCAATAGCCTTCTCAACCCCGTCTTGCTGGAGAACCCCCCTCCGCCTCCCCGTCAGTGGACCCCTCCACTCTCCTCCCCTCCGGGCTCCATCCGCCCCAATTACGGTGGCTCCCCGTCCTACTGACTTGCTGCTGGTGCCGCGCGCTCGTGCGCGGCCGAGCTGCTTCCTCTCCCCGGTGTCCAGCGAGCGGTGAAACGCTCCGCTCGGCGTTCCGAGGGCCAGCGATCTTGCGGCAGCCTCTCGACGTCGCTCGCAGACTCTGCACGCTCCCCGGGTCAACCGCGCGAAGCTCATCGTGGTGGCGAGGATCGCGAGCCAGCGCGCCTCGTGATGTCGATCA
>JAEZBP010000473.1 GCA_023427125.1 Pseudomonadota bacterium
GAGCTGCGCGCGTGGACGGGGCTCGGCGTCTACGCGCCGAGAGACGCCGCGAAGGTCACGCGGGAGCTCGTCTTCGTCGATGAGCCGGCCGCGATCCGCACGAGCCACCTCGTGGCCTTCGCGCCGCACGAGCTCTCGCCCGCGCTGACGACCTGCTTCGCGACCGATCGCGCCGACGATCGCGGCGAGCTCCCGGTCATCGTCCACGATCGGGACGAGCCGGTCTACGCGCGCCAGCTCGACGGTGCGCCGATCGATCCGGGCGTGTGGGACGAGCTCCCGTGGACGAGCTTCGGCGACTGGCTCGACGCGCGGGTGAGCGCGGCGGTACGGCGCTCGCGCGACGACCTCGAGATCTGAGATCAGGGGGCGAGCAGCGGCGCGAACGCGCTGACGTAGTCGTCCTGGCAGATCGAGCCGACGCCGACCCGGGCGCCGCGGCTCTCGAGGGCGCGCGCGGTCTGGAGCATGCGGATCGGCGGGAAGGCGACGCCGCGGCCGGCCACGTTGCACGAGGGGACGAGGCGGTTGGGCATGCTGGGATCGACGCGCTCCTGCATGCGCAAATCGCGGATCGCGAGATGGGGAGAGATCAGCCGATCCCAATCGACCGGCGCGCCGAACGGCGGCACCAGGTCGGGCGGCACCCCCGCGATCACGGCGTAGACGAGGCGCGAGGGGTGGCGGCGGAGCTGGAGGAAGCCCTCGACGTAGCGATCGATCGAGTGGAGCGCGGCAGCATGCGCGAAGCAGCGGAGGTTGAGGTCGGTGGGGTAGGTCCGGCTGTCCGGATCGAAGAGGTTGGCGTCGCGGGCCGAGCAGTCCTCCTCGTCGGTCACGACCACGATCGCGAGGACCGAGTCGTCGCGGACGAAGCCGACGTTCGGACCGTCGCCGTGAGGCTGGGTCCGGCGGAAGAAGGGCGCCCCGAGGGCGTCGCCGCTCGCGGTCCCGATCTGAACGAAGCCCGCCGCGGTCCACGGCTGCGCGACGGCGGGGGTGAGCGCCTTGAGCACCGCTTCGAGCGGCTGCTCGAAGCCGCACCCCTCGACGCCCACGGTGGTGAGGCAGCCGAGCTCGGCGCCGAAGTCCTCGACCGTCACAGGGCCTCCCGGCGTCCACGTGAGGAAGGGGGGGTACATCGGATCGCAGCCCATGAGGGCGCTGCTCCCCTCGGTCCGCAGGAGGCCGTCGTCGCCGAAGTCGGGAAGCAGGCAGCTCGGCACGCGGAAGCCGCCCGCGCCCATGTCGCTGGTGACGACGCCCACCTGGATCGAGTCGAAGCGACTGGAGAGCGCGCTCGAGAGGCGCGGCAGGTGCGTCGCGAGTGCCTGCTGCTCGACGCCCATCGAGCTCGAGTTGTCGACCATGAAGAGGAGGTCGAGCCTGCTCGGCGGAGGCGGAGGCGGAGGCGGAGGCGGAGGCGGAGGCGGCGGAGGAGGAGGCGGCATGCCGGTGTCGTCGCGCTCCGTCGAGCCGTCGCGATCGACGATCGGATGAGACCCGTAGCAGCCGGTGGCGACGACGAGCGCGAGGGCGAGGAGGCTTCGCTTCATGCTGGCTCCGTTCAGCGCGTGAGGACGTCGACGAACGAGACGAGGGTCTCGTGAAAGCTCTCCTGGCAGATCGAGCCGACGCTCGCGCGGGCGCCGAGGCGCTCGAGCTCCTGCGCGGTCTGCACCATCCGCACCGGCGCGAACGAGACGCCGCGCCCGGGCACGTTGCAGGACGGGACCAGGCGGTTGGGCATCGACGGATCGACGCGCTCCTCCATGCGATCGTCACGCACGGAGAGATCGGGAGAGACCAGGCGATCCCAGTCGACGGGCTCGCCAGGCGCCGGCACCAGATCGACCGGCACCCCTCCGATCAGGAAGTACGCGAGGCGCGAGGGATGCCGGCGGAGCTGGAGGAGCCCGCTCACGTAGCGGCTGACAGGGGGGAGCGCCGCCGGATGCGCGAAGCAGCGCAGGTTCAGGTCGGTCGAGCTGTAGGTCGGGCTCATGGGATCGAAGAGGTTGAGGTCCAACGCCGAGCAGTCCTCCTCGTCGGTCAGCAGCACGATCGCGAGCATCGAGTCGGGGCGCACGAAGCCGTCGTTCGCGACGTTGCCGTGCCCCTGTGTCATCCGGAAGAAGGGAATGTCCCGGCCGTCCGGCGCGCCGGGGGTGCCGATCGCGACGAAGCTCTCGGCGGTCCAGGGCTGCGCGCTGGTGGGCGTCACGGCCTTGAGCACCGCCTCGAGCTGCTGCTCGAAGCCGCAGCCGCCGTTGCCCGCCACCGCGACGCACCCGAGCTGGCTCGCAAAATCCGCGCTGGAGAGCGAGCCGCCCGCCTGCCAGGTCAGGAAGCGCGGGTAGGTCGCCATGCAGTCCGGATCGGCGGTCTGTCCTTGCGTCCTCAGTAGCCCGTCGTCGCCGAAGTCCCGGTTCACGCAGGTCGGGACGGTGAAGCCGCCGACGCCCATGTCGCTCGTGATGACGCCGGCCTGGATCGACGTGTAGTGAGTCGCCAGCTCCTCGAACAACCTCGGCAGCGCCCACGCGAGCGAGGCCTGCTCCTCGGCCATCGAGCCCGAGTTGTCGACAAGAAAGAGCAGATCGAGCTGGTCCGTCGGCGGCGGCGGAGGAGGAGGAGGCGGCGGTGTTCCGGTGTCGATCGGGGCGCTGGCGTCGACGGCGGGTGGGGCGCCGCTGTCGTAGAGGAGGCGAGAGTCGTAACAGCCGGTCGCGACGACACACGCGAGCGCGACGAGGGTTCGGTTCCAGCTCATGACGGCTTGCTCCTCGTATCCTGCCGACCCACGCGACGTGGGTCGCGAGCGGGTCGCTCGATTTCCAAGTGCCTCGACGAGTCGCCGGTCGCTCGCCGATTGCCCATGATGGCCGATTCTGCGAGCGTCGCACCGTGACGCTCTTCCCTCGGCTCCTCGAGCCCGACGATCGCGGCGCGCTCCGCACCGGCGACGACGCGCTGACCTATCGCGCGCTCGCCCGCGCGTGCGCCCGCCACCTCGAGAGGCTGCGCGAGCTCGGCGTGGGCGCCGGCGATCGCGTCGCGGTGTGGACGCATCCTTCGCTCTCCACCGCCGTCGCGCTCGCCGCCCACGCGTCGGGCGGCGTCGTGAGCGTGCCGCTCAACGCCAAGCTCGGCGCGCGCGAGCTCGCGCACATCCTCGCCGACGCGCGCCCGAAGCTCGTGATCGGCGAGCGCGCGCAGGCCGCCTCCACGCCCGATCACCCCTTCCTCGAGGCGCGCGTCGATCCGAGCGGGGACTCGACGCTGCCCGCCCTCGCGGCGGACGGCTCGCCGCTCTTGGTGCTCTACACCTCCGGCACGACTGGCGCGCCCAAGGGCGCGGTGCTCACCCGGCGGAACGCGGCCTTCGATCTCGACGGGCTCGCCGACGCGTGGGAGTGGACGGCGCTCGACACGATCGTGCACGCGCTGCCGCTCTTTCACGTGCACGGGCTCGTGCTCGGCCTCTTCGGCGCGCTCCGCGCGGGCGGCACCCTCGCCTGGATGAGCCGCTTCACGCCGGAGGCGCTCGCCGCCGAGCTCCGCGCCGGCTCGAGCGTGCTCTTCGCGGTGCCGACGATGTACCACCGCCTGATCGAGGCAGCGGAGAGCGACGCGAGCGTGCGCGCGGGGCTCTCTGCCGCGCGCCTCTTGATCAGCGGCTCGGCGGGCCTGCCGGTCCGCGAGCACCGGCGCATCGAGGCGCTGACCGGCCGCGGGGTGCTCGAGCGCTATGGGCTGACCGAGACGCTCATCAACACGGCGGTGCGCGCGGCGAGCGGGCCCCGGCCCGGCTCGGTCGGGCCGCCGCTCCGCGGCATCGAGCTCTCGCTGGTCGACGACGCCCGTGGAGTGATCGACGCGGACGACGACGCCACGATCGGCGAGGTCCGGGTGCGCGGCCCCAACGTCTTCCCGGGCTACCTCGATCGGCCGGACGCGACGGCGAAGGTGATCGACGCCGAGGGCTGGTTCTACACCGGCGATCTCGCGACGCGCGCGCCCGACGGCGCGATCCGCATCGTCGGCCGCCGCGCCACCGATCTGATCAAGACGGGCGGCTTCAAGGTCGGCGCCGGCGAGGTCGAGGCGGCGCTGCTCGAGCACGCCGCGGTGCGCGAGGCCGCGGTGATCGGCGAGCCCGACGACGATCTCGGCGAGCGCATCGTCGCCTTCGTCGCGCTTCGCGCGGAGGGCGCGTGCACCGAGGGCGAGCTCGCCGATCACGTCGCGGGCCTGCTCGCGCCGCACAAGCGGCCGCGCGCGGTGCGCTTCGTCGGCGAGCTGCCGCGCAACGCGATGGGCAAGGTCGTCAAGGGCGCGCTGCGCAAGCCGTGAGCGAGCGGCGCATCGACCTCTTCACCGGGCGCGGCGTGATCATCGCGCCGGGGCGCCGCGGGCTCGGCG
>JAEZBP010000475.1 GCA_023427125.1 Pseudomonadota bacterium
TGGGCGGCCACGCGCTCGGCCGGCCTCGCGATCCGGAGGTTGTGCTCGAGCGCCTCCGCGAGATCTTCGCGCTCGGCGCGCGCTACATGACGATCACCTGGTCGAACGACAATCTGCTCGGCCACTCGTCGAGCGGCGCGCACCCCGAGCGGGGCCTGACCGAGCTCGGCCGGCGCGTCGTGCGCGAGATGAACAGGCTCGGGATGATCGTCGACGTCTCCCACGTGAGCGACAGGACGTTCTGGGACATCCTCGAGGTCACCGAGCGCCCGGTGCTCGCGTCTCACTCGTCGTGCCGCGCGCTCGCCGATCACCCGCGCAACATGACCGACGAGATGATCCGCGCGGTGGGCGCGCAGGGCGGCGCGGTCTGCATCAACTACTACACGCAGTTCATCGACGCCCGCTACGCCGCGCGGCGGCGCGCGCTCGAGCGGGCCCACGCCGATCGGTTTCGGGCGCTCCGCGAGGCGCACCCCGAGTGGTTCGAGCGCGCGATGCACACCAACGCGCTGGTGCGCGAGCTCGAGCCGTCGCTATCCGTGCCGACGCTCTCGACGCTCGGCGCGCACTTCGCGCACGCGGCCGCGCTGGCCGGCCCGGAGGCCGTGTGTCTCGGCTCGGACTTCGACGGCATCGGCGAGCTGCCGGTCGGGCTCGAGGACGTCTCGCGCCTCCACGCGCTCTCGGGTGAGCTCACCTCGCGCGGGCTGCCGATCGCGCCGATCTTCGGCGAGAACGTGCTGCGTGTCTTGGCGGCGCAGGCCGCCTCGACGGACGCGACACGCTGACTATACTCGCGCGCCCATGAACACCGACCCGATCGCCTTCATCAAGAACGACGTCCCCGCGCTCTTCAACCGAGGGGTCGCGCAGTACAAAGAGCGCGCGGACGGGGGCGACGCGAAGGCCAAGGCTCGCTACGAGGACATCGCGGCAGCGCGCGGGGCGATCCGGGTGCTCTTCGAGGGGGACGGCGGCGGCGAGGTCTGGCTCGCGGTGAGCGGCGGTGAGCTGACGGCGCGCGACGCGCGTCCGGCGGACTTGCCGGTGCGCTTCGTCGTGGCGGCGCCGGCCGACGCGGCGAAGGTCGGGCTCGAGGAGCTGGCGTCGGCGGAGCTGCTCGATCGCGAGGAGGCCCCGCGCCGGATCGCGCGGAGCGCGTCGGCCGAGATCGAGAAGACGCTCTCGGGGCACACGATCGAGTGCCACCTGACGTTCGTCGATCTGCCGGCGGATCCGGACGAGGTGACGCTGCGCGTCGGGCTCGGCGTCGAGCAGCCGCCGGCCAACCCCAAGTTCACCGCGACGGTGAGCTGGGACGACATCGAGGACCTGCGCGCCGGCGAGCTCACGCCGCAGCAGCTCTTCGGGCGCCTCAAGCTGAAGGGCGACGCCTCCCAGGCGATGGCGCTCGGCATGACCCTGATGCAGCGCCGCCGATAGGCTCTGACGTCGCTGCGGCGGCCCGCGCGGGGCTCGGCTCGGTCTCGGTGAAGGGGCTCGGGACACGCCGCCGGGTTCGGATCTCGTTCTCCGGCTCAGCTTGGCCTCGGCGCTCGGCCTCGGGCTCCGGCGGCTAACTCAGGCTCAGGCTGTCGCAGACTCACCTCGCTCGGGAACGCCGAGCGGAGCGGGTTCCCCGCTCACTGGACACCGGGGATGGGAAGCGCCGACCGGACGGAAGGGCCGCGTAGCTCGGCCGCCCGCGCGAACGCGCGCGCCATCAAGCAGAGCCGCGCCCGAGCCAACGACGTGGCGTGGGATGTGGCCACGACGGGGCATCGGCGCCGCCCCTCGCTGCTCGGGCGAGCGCGACGGCGCTCCGGCCCGTACAATGAATCCAGGTGGACGTCCCGCTGTACATCGTGGTCGGGCGCTCTCAGGACTGCGACGTCATCCTGCGGGATCCGAGCGTCTCTGGGCGGCACGCGCGGCTGAGCTGGCGCGGCGACAAGATCCTGCTCGAGGACCTCGGAAGCGCGAACGGGACCTGGCTCGACGGGAATCGAATCCGGCAGACCGAGCTGAAGGTCGGCGCCGAGGTCACGCTGGGCAACGCGCCCCTCGAGTGGAGCGAGCCGGCGCTCAAGCCCTTCCTCCGGCGCGGCGCGCGCGGTGACACCCTCGTCGGGATGCGCATCCCGGGCCGCCGCTTCATCTGCGGCTCGTGCGGCGCGAGGGGCGTGATGCCGCCCGGCTTCAAGACCGGGCAGCTGCGCTGCGGCTCCTGCGGCGTCTCGCTCGCGGTCGGCGGGCGCCGCGCGAGCGGATGGCTGACCGGCGCGGCCGCGCTGCTGGTCTTGGCCGGCGCGGTGGCCTCCGGCGTGTGGATGTGGCGCGAGGGGGCCTCCGCCGACACGCTCCGGCGGGCCGTGGAGCGCTTCGGGCTCGCCCAGGACGAGGCCGGCGCCGGCGCCGCCTCGCCGCAGGAGCGATCGATTCGGCGGCGCATCGCGGGCAACGTCCGCGACGCGATCGATCCGACGCACCCCGACACGCGCAACGCCGCCGTGCGGGTCGCCGCCGAGGAGGAGGGGCCCTTCCGCATCGAGCAGGTGGCGCGCATCTGGTCGCACGTGCGGGGGCGCTGGGCGTACGCCAACGATCCGCGCGGCGAGGAGTTCTTCTCCCGCGCGAGCGCGACGCTCACCAACCTGACGGAGCACGGCAAGTACGGCGGCGACTGCGACGACTTCGCGATCGTGCTGGCGGCGATGACCGAGTCGATCGGGGGCCGCGCGCGCATCGTGATGCTCGACGGCGAGCAGGGCGGGCACGCGTACGCCGAGGTCTGCATCCAGGCCGAGCCCGAGCAGGTCGCGCAGCGGATGGCCGCGCACTACCGCACCCATCGCGACGAGTACCTCGGCTCGCAGCGCCTCTCCAACATCCACTTCCGCAGCTCCTCGGACTGCCCCGTGTGGCTCAACCTGGACTGGAACGCGCGCGTGCCGGGAGGGCCCTACGGTCGGGAATACTGGGCGGTGGCGATCTACCCCGACGGAACCACGGAGACGCTCGCCCCCTCGGGCGGCGCGGCCCCTGAGGCGGGCGCGAACCCGCAGGTCGGGGCGAGCGCCCCGCCGTAGTCGCCAGCCGCGCTCCATGCGCGCGCCGCATGGGGCTGTTATGCTGCGGGCCCTCTCGTTCCCAGGATTGAAAGAGCCCATGGCTTCCCAGCTGCTGGAATCGCTCCGCGCGATGATCGACGAGGAGCTCGATGGCGTCACCTCGAGCCCCGAGGGCCTCCGCGCGATCGCCGACGTGCGCTTCGCCGAGACCGTGATCCGCATCGACCACGACGAGGCCGCCGAGGCGATCCGGATACAGGCCTTGATCGCGCCGCCGGCGGGCGCGGGGACCGAGTTCCTGGTGTGGTGCCTCGCGACCAACACCCAGTACTGGGACGTGAAGATCGGCCTCGACGAGGACGGGATGCTCTCGGTGCACGCGGACCTCGAGGCCGAGGCGGGCACGCAGGCCAACGAGGACCTCGCCAACGATCTCGTCGATCGCGTGGAGTCCATCCTCCAGCTGCTCGACGAGGATCTCGCCGAGTATCTCCTCGACGCCGGGCTCGGCACCCCGGCGCAGCGCGCACGCTGGGAGAGCCGGCAGCCCGGCAACGACGAAGAGAACGTCGATTGAACCTCGAGGAGCGCAGCGGCGTGACGCGAGGCCGACACCTGCGGGCGGTGATCGCGCTCGCCCTCGCGTCGCTGGCGGCGAGCCACGCGTCCGCGCAGGCCGAGCCTGAGGCCGAAGGCGACTTCGAGGTCGAGGGAGAGGCCGAGATCGAGCCCGCCGCGGAAGCGGCGCTTGGCGACCCGGGTGCCGTCCCCCGCGAGGCGCTCGAGGACGTCGACCCAGCGGAGATCGTCCCGATCGATCGCGTCGAGGAGCGGGAGGTCGTCTCGTCGAGCCCGCGCACGCTCCTCGGGCCCGCTGGCGCGCTGTGGATGGAGCTGGGGATGACGGCGGGGGCCGCGCGAGGCGACGAGCTCGTCGGCCTCTCGGGTGAGCTGGGGCTGCGCTACCGGGTCGCGGAGTCGGTCGTCGCCGACGTGAGCTGGGGCCTGACCTGGGCCTCGACGCGCGTGACCGGCGAGGTGATCGACGACGCGATGAGCATCCCTTACGCGGCCTCGCACGAGCGGCTCGAGCCGGGCAACCCAACCCTCGGCGGCGCCTTCGTGCACCGCAGCGCGGGGAGCCTCCTCGAGGTGGGTCTCTCGGTCTCGATCCCGACCGCGTCGCGCTCCGAGCGCGCCGTCGACGCGAACAGCGCAGCGGAGCGGGAGAGCTCCGAGCTCGCGCAGCGCGGCGCGTCGGCGATGCGCGGCCATCGCGGCGCCTTTCGGTGGGCGCCGGAGCGGGTCTCGCTCGCGATCCCGTTCCGCGTCGTGCTCCCGGTCGCGCCGGTCTTCATCGAGCTCGACGGCGCGCTGGCGGTGATGCTGCCGGTGCTCGGCGACAGCGCCGCCGAGGCCGACACGCTCGTGGAGCTCGGCGCCGGCGTCGGCGTCGAGGTGGTGGGGCCGCTCGCGATCGGCGCCGGCCTGCACGGGGGCGGCGCGCCGACCGGCACGACCTTGCCTCCCTTCACGCTCTCGGCCGAGCCGTGGGCGCGCCTGCGCTTCGATCCCGTGCAGATCAGCGCGCGCGGCGTCCTCCTCCTCAGCGGGCGAGACGGCATCGGGAAGAGCCGCGGGCCCTCCTTCGGCGTCTTCCTCGCCGCCGGCGTCGAGCTGTGATCCGGGCGCGTGGGGGCTACGGGATCGCCTCACTGGCCCTTAGGGAAGGGGAACACCCCAACGGCCGCGCAGGTTGAGGGGTACGATTGCCGGCGCCGAGCGGCGCACATACGCTCCGAGCCACACCGCGCCAGGCGCGGACGGCCTCCGGGCAGCCGGAAAGGCAAGGTGAAGATGACGATCGAGAGCCCGGTCCCGCCGGTGAAGACCCACGACTTCGACTTCGCTGGCTTCATCGAGGCCAAGAAGAGCGGCGCCTGGGGGCGCGACGAGCGGGTGCGCTATGCGTACTCGGCGGACGTGGCGATGCTGCGGAGCTTCTCCCGCCTCCGCCCGGTCGAGCTCGCCGCCGCGGCGGTCGTCAACACCTCCAAGGAGATGATGCGCAGCCAGCTCCTCGGCACGATGATCAAGGTCACCCCGAGGCAGTTTCCGTCGATCTACAAGATCGCGAAGCACTGCGCCGACTCGCTGACGGTGCCGACGCCGACCCTGTACATCAAGAACCACCCGGTCCCGAACGCCTACACCTACGGCACCGACGAGGAGAGCTTCATCGTCATCCACTCGGGGCTGGTCGATCACTTCGACGAGAAGGAGCTCCAGTTCGTGATCGGCCACGAGACGGGGCACATCCAGAACAAGCACGTCATCTACAACACGGCGATCATGATCCTCGCGCAGGGTGCGGGGGTCTTCCTCTCGTGGATCGTGCAGCCCGCGCTCGTCGCGCTGCAGGCGTGGTATCGCCGGGCCGAGATCACCTGCGATCGCGCGGGCCTGCTCTGCTGCCAGGACGTGGACGCCGCGTGCCGCAGCTTCATGAAGCTCGCGACCGGCTCCCACAAGCTCTACCCGGAGATGAACCTCGAGGCGTACCTCGAGCAGTTCGAGGAAGGGCAGAACAGCGTCGGCCGCCTGAGCGAGGCGTTCTCGACGCACCCCTACCTCCCCAAGCGCATCCACGCGCTCCGGGTGTTCGGCGAGAGCGCGCTCTATCGCGGCGCGGCCGGCCTCGGCACGGGGGGGCTCGAGATGGAAGAGGTCGATCGTCGCACCAGCGAGATCATCCAGATCATGAAGGGCGGGGATGGCGACAAGAACTTGCAGGCGCGCGGAGGGCCGCGCGACAAGGGCCCGGCGGGCGATGGGTCCGCCGGGGGGAAGGATCAGGAGACATGAAGAGCCCCCTTGCGGACTATCAGAGCCTGAAGAGCGACGTCCTCTCCTGCCTGCGCGAGGTCGCGGGCTTGGCGGAGGACACGGGCTCGCGCTCGCTCTCCGATCGGCTGAAGGGCGATCGCATCCCACGCCTCGAGCAGGAGCGCTTCCACCTGGTGGTGCTGGGCGAGTTCAACCACGGCAAGACGACGTTCGTGAACGCCTTGCTCGGCGCCCCGGTGCTCCCGACCGGCGTCACGCCGACCACGGCGGTCATCCACCACGTCGTCCACGGAGCCAAGCCGTGCGCGACGGCGGTCTCCGAGGGCCGCGAGCACGGCGTCCCGCTCGAGCAGGTGGCCGACTACGTAGTCGGCGGCAACGCGGCGGCCGACGAGGTGAAGTACCTGCAGATCGACTACCCCG
Organism: Pseudomonadota bacterium; assembly: GCA_023427125.1. Lineage (GTDB taxonomy): Bacteria > Myxococcota_A > Polyangia > Polyangiales > Sandaracinaceae > JAEZBP01. The sequence continues at coordinate 6,345 of JAEZBP010000475.1, forward strand.
CGGCGATCCTCGACGGTGGCGTCGTGCTCGTCGACACCCCAGGCGTGAACGACATCAACTCGACCCGCGCCGAGATCACCTACAGCTACCTCCCGCGGGCGGACGCGATCCTGTTCCTGCTCGACGCCGGCCAGATCCTGAAGGAGAGCGAGCGCGCGTTCATCGCGAACAAGCTCCTCTCGCACTCGAAGGACAAGGTCCTCTTCATCATCAACAAGATCGATCTGCTCGACGACGACGAGCGCGAGGAGGCCACCGCCTACGCGCGCACGCACCTCGCGCGGCTCGTCGCCGCGCCGCGGGTCTTCGCGGTAAGCGCGCAGCCCGCGCGCGAGGGGGACGCGGAGGGCCGCGGGATCGCG
>JAEZBP010000879.1 GCA_023427125.1 Pseudomonadota bacterium
TGCGCCCGCAAGCGAGTGTCGAGGCGCGTACTCGACGTACGTAACGAGGCCGAGTGCGGACGTAAGCCCCGATCAGCGTCGCCTGGGGAGCCGTCCTCCACGAGCACCTGAGCGCCTACCGTTCGCGGTCGGAGGCGCCGAAGATCTCCGCGGCGAGCTCGGCCCTCGAATGAACGGACAGCTTGCTGTAGATGTGGCGCACGTGGACCGCGACGGTCGACTCCGACATCCCCGCGCGGTGCGCGACGTTCGCGTTCGAGAAGCCGCGCGCGACCAAGAGGGCGACCTCGCGCTCGCGCTCCGACAGTCGGGCCCACGCCATCGCGGGAGGCGAGCACCCGAAGCCCTTGGCGGTCGTCATGATCCGCAGCACATGATCTCCGATCAGCTCACAGAGCGCGAAGAGGGGCGGCTCGAGCTCTTCCAGCACCTCCGACGGTGGGCGGCGGCACAGCAAGAGCAGCCACACGACCGGGGCACCGGCGGCGCCGGCGAAGGCGAGGCCCTGAACGCAGCCGACGAACGACCGCGGCGCGAGGATCTCCGTGTGCAGCCAGCGTATCGCGGACGAGCGGACCGCGTCCGACGCGAAGACGGTGCCGTGGTCGGAGACCTGGCGGACCCAACCGCCGGCCTTGGTCAGGCGAGGCGCGTACTGACGCTTCACCTCTTCGCCGATCTCTCGGGCGTCGTCCGGAGCAGACGCGAGCTCGGCGGTCCGCAGCCCCGCGGGCGTCGACGTGAACACGAGGGTCGGGCACGCGGTCGCTTCGTACAGGCCCTCGGCCAGCGATCGGCGCCAATCGGGCAGGGGAGCCAGGCGGGTCACGGCGTCGCGGAGGGCAGGCCAGGTCGCCATCGATCGATGATGGCACGTCGTGCCGATCGATCGTAGGCCGCGCGCCCTGCTCTGCCGGATGCGTCGCTCGCTCGATCAGCGGGGAGTCCACCCCTTGCGCGACGACCAGTGCCGGCCCGAGGGGAAGTCCGCGATTCCGTGGGCGAGCTCCTCCGCGACCCAGGCCTTCGCCGCGCTGACTTCGGCGAACGTACGGACCGGATAGACGGGTGGGCTCACCCAGTAGACTGCGGTGGCGATGCCGCGCGCGAGCCCGGTCGGAACGACGACCGCCTGGCCCGCGTTGTAACGAAGATCGACGTCGGCGTAGGTGGCCTCGGCCTCCGCCATCATCTTTCGCTGCACGGAGCTGACGCTCAGCGGCCGCTGTATGTCAACGATGAAGCCGAACGGCGCGTCGACTTCCTCCAAGAGCCACCGCTTCACGACGGCGAGCGCACCCGCGAGCTCCTGATCGGAGAACGAGCGTGGGAAGCGCATCATCACGATCGGGCCTGCCAAGGTCTCGTACCAGGGGTGGTCTGGGCCTCGCGGCGTCGCGCTCGTCTTCGGTGCTCCCACTCCCTTGCCTCCACACAGCTCGATCGGGTCAGCGACGCGGTCGAGGGTACCACGGACCCGGAGCTCTGCTGAGCAGTCTTTCTGCACCGCCGCGCTTCGGGGTCTCAGCGGCTCGTATCTTCCTGAGGAGAGCGATCATGCGACCGACCCATCCGATCCTCCTCGGCGTCCTCGCGGCGCTCGGCTGCGGCGGCGCGGCCGAGCGCGACTCCGAGCCAAGGCGATGGCGCGGTGCCCGACCTCGACGCCGATCTTACGCGTATCCGCGCGTGGCGCGCGCCTGCGCAGCGGGCCACGGTCCTGCGTGCCAGGTGCAGGCGATCCTGCTCTCCGCGGCGACGGAGTCCCCGCCGACGAGCCGCGCGGCTCTACAACGACGCCTGAGCGATGGGCGTGGGCAACGCTTGCCCGCGCTGAGGAAGGGGGCACCTCGCGTCGTCGGCCACCGCTGTGTGTGATCGGCGCGATGCCCCCGTCGGGGATACTCTGCGCGGGTGTGCGCTCATCCGATCGAGGCCTGCGCACACTCTTCTGATCAGATGCCGGGCTGAGTTGCGTGGCGCGCGCTTCGCGAGCGCGCGGGCCCGCTGGCGCTTCCCATCCCCCGGTGTCCGGTCGGCCGGATCGCTCCGCTCGGCGTTCCCCGAGCGCCGTGATGTTGCGACGGCCTTGAGCTGGAAGTCGGGGACGCTCGGACCGTAACTGCTCACGTGGGCGGGGAAGGGGGATGGAGAGCTGGCGTACCCTCACCGCCATGGCAATGAGCAAGACCACCAAGATCCTACTCGGCGTCGGCGGCGGCTGCCTCGGGCTGATCGCCTGCTGCTGCCTGACCGGCGTCGGCCTCGTGTACTACCGGACCTCGAGCCTCGAGTCGGCCGCGACCGAGCACGTCGAGCAGTTCCTCGGGCACGTCCAGGCCCGCGACTGGAGCGCCGCGTTCGTCGACTCCGAGTACGACATCGACTACGCGACCTCGACGCCCGCGCGCCACCAGCAGTGCGTGGAGGACACCGCCCTCGGCGACATCACGGCCTACGACTGCGACTCGGCCTCGCTCGAGTCCCTCGTCGAGGATCGCGTCGATGTGACGTGCACGATCACCTCGGCGACCCGCGGCCGGAGCGAGGTCACGATCCGCGTCAACGCAGCCGACCGCTCGCCCTACCTCGGCTTCTACTGGTTCAGCTCGCCGAGCCAGTTCGGCGATCACTGGCGCACCGAGTGCTCGAGCTGGTCCGGGCGCGAGTACTTCCGGGAGCCGCCGGCCGGCCGCGTACGCCCGATGTGAGCTCCGGGTAGGCCTCGAAGAGCGCGGTTGACCGCGCGGGCCGGCGGCCGTATACATGGTGTATACATTCGGTCGTCGAGGACGCGGAGCGCGGAAGCGCGCTGGCGCCGCTCGACATCGAGAGGTGCACCATGCAGCGCAGCGAGCCGGCGATGAAGACGTTCGAGCACCGGGGGCTCGCGATCCGGTACGCGCAGTTGGGGGCGGGCGCGCCGGTCGTGATGCTGCACAACGGCGGCACGTCCCACGCGATCTGGAGCGAGGTCGCGCCAGAGCTCGAGGGCTTCGAGGTCTTCGCGCTCGATCTCCTCGGCTTCGGTGCCTCGTCCAAGCCCGAGCGCGGCTACGAGCTCGAGAACCACGTCGCGATCCTCGGCGCGTTCGTCGACGCGCTCGGCCTGAGCCCGGTCTCGCTCGTGGGCAACTGCATGGGGAGCGCGACGTCCCTCGCCTTCGCGATGCACCGGCCGAAGGACGTGCGCGCGCTGGTCCTCATCAACACGCTGACCGCCTCGACGTTCGAGGAGGGCATCTACGCGCCGATGCTCGGCCTGCCGCGCCGCGCGCCGGGGCTCATCCCGCTCCTGTCCCGCATCCCGCTCGGCGCGCGGTTCGGCAAGTACGGGGTGCGCTCGCAGCTCGGGCGGCGCGGCGTCGAGCGGCGCGTCCACGAGCGCAAAGATCTGTGCGCCTGCTACGCCGAGGGCTCGCAGTCGCGCGCGCTCCTCGCGGTGCTCACCGACATCCCCAACTACGCGGTGCTCGATCGCTTCGAGCCGCCGCCCGACTTCCCGCCGATCTGCACGATCTGGGGGCTCGAGAACCGCGTGCTGACGGCCGAGCGCGGGAGGCGCTTGGTGAAGACGCTGAGGCCCGCTCGCGAGGAGTGGCTCGAGGGGTGCGGACACCTGCCGATGTTGGAGCGGCCCGAGCGGGTCGCGACGATCCTGCGCGAGTTCCTCGGGAGCGCGCGCGATGAGGAGAGGCGCTGCGCATGAGCTGCTTTCCGGATGACGTCTTCGATCTGGCCTCCGTCGCGCGCACCGTCGCCGAGGAGGCGCCCGAGCGGGTCGCGGTGATCGAGCCCGACGGCCGCGGGCGCGCCGGCGAGCGCCGCTACCGCCGCTACACCTACCGCCAGCTCTCGGACGAGGCCGAGTCGGTAGCGGTCGGGCTGCGCGAGATGGGCATCGCCGAGGGGACCCGCACCATCTTCATGGCCCCGCCGAGCTACGAGGCGTGCGTGGTGTACCTGGCGCTCACGCGGGTGGGCGCGCTGATCGTGATGATCGATCCCTCGGTGGGCCTCCGAAACGTCGCCGAGCGGCTCAATCGGCTGCGGCCCGAGGC
>JAEZBP010000259.1 GCA_023427125.1 Pseudomonadota bacterium
CCGCGGCTCAGGACGAACGGGCGTGTGGGATCTACTCGGTGACGGTGAAGTCGGCGTGCGAGAGCACGCGGCCTTCCTCGGTGCGGACCACGCAGCGCCACGTCCCCGCGGCCTTCCCCGAGGCAGCGGTGCGCGCGAACGTGCGGTAGCTCGGCCGCGCGGGGTACTCGAGCTGCGTTCCGGCAGCGGGGCGCTCGGCCGGCTCACCCTCGGCGCGCTCGAACGCGACCCGGATCGATCCGGCGTCTCGGGACGGGTTCGCGAGCCGGACCTGGCAGAAGACCGGGCCACCCGTTCGCGAGAAGCTGGGCGCGCTCGTCACCACCCCGTCCTCGCCACGATTGCCGACCACGATCTCGCTCACCGACAGCTCGGCCTCCTGCGCGATCGCCGCCGATCCGATCCCGATCGCCATCACCACCCCGAGCAAGCCCATGTGTCTCGTGTTCATCGGTGCCTCTCCTTTCGGTGCCTCTCGGTACCGTACGAGAAGGCGGGCGCAGGAGGAACCCTCCGAGCCCGGTGACATCCCGCACCGGGGTGGTTGCTCGCGTCGAAGCGCCGGGTAACCTCGGCGGCTCGCTCAGGACTCCGCATCCGTAGCCTTTGGGGGTAGGATCGCGGGCCGCGCGAGTAGACCACGTGGGAATGAGCACCGCCGCCGTCGCTCGGATCGGGAACACGATCGCGGGCAAGTACCGGCTGAACCGCCTGATCGGGGTCGGCGGGATCGGCGCGGTCTATGCGGCGGTCCACCAGTTCACCGGGCGGCACGTCGCGCTCAAGCTCATCGACCCGACGGTCGCCTCCTACGAGGGCTACGCCGCGCGCTTCCTGCGCGAGGCTCGCGCGGCCGCCGAGATCGGGCACCCGGCGATCTGCGACGTCCTCGACGCCGGCCAGGAGTCGGACGGCTCGCTCTACCTCGCGCTCGAGCTGCTCGAGGGCCGGACGCTCGACGCGGCCATCGAGGCGGGCGATCTGCGCTTCGAGGAGCTCTGCCGGGTGGGCGTGCAGCTCCTCGAGGGGCTCGCCGCCGCCCACGATCGCGGCATCGTCCATCGCGACATCAAGCCGGACAACATCTTCCTGCGCTGGGACGAGGCGGGCGAGCTGCACGTGAAGCTGCTCGACTTCGGGGTCGCCAAGAACACCAAGGGCGGGCCCGACGTGTTCACGACCCAGCAGGGCGCGATCCTCGGGACGCCCTACTACATGAGCCCCGAGCAGGCGGCCGGCGACGCGGTGGACGTGCGGGCGGACGTCTGGTCGGCCGGCGCCGTCCTCTTCCACGCCTTCACGGGGCGGCCGCCCTTCGACGAAGACACCTACAACAAGCTGATGGGCAAGCTCCTCAACCAGGATCCGCCGCGCCTGCGCACGATCCGGCCGGAGCTCCCCGAGTGGCTCGGCACAGTGGTCGACGGCGCGCTCCAGCGCGATCTGCCGGCGCGCTGGCAGTCGGCCCGGACGATGGCGGAGACCCTGCGGCTCGAGGGCAAGGCGCCGATCGAGCTCGACTGGGAGGTGCACGAGGACTCCACCGTGCGCACCGACTCGTTCTACGAGGGCGACGACGCGGGGCCCGCGATGGCGGCGCTCACCGGCCACAGCGAGCCGAACATCGAGATCGACGTTTCCCTCACCGGCGGATACGCGGCGCTCGATCCAGCGGCCCTCGACGCCGCCCTCCACGCGGCCGGCATCGACGCCGGCGCGACGATCCAGACCGCCGCGCTGACCGACTTCGACCTCCCGCCCGAGCCCCGCCGCGGCTCCGGCCTCTGGAAGGGCGTCCTCCTCGGCGCGCTCGTCACCGCGCTCGTCGCCGGCGGCGTGGGCTGGCTCGTCTACGCCCAGCTCCTCGCCGGGCAGTGAGGAGCCTCAGCGCCTCCTCAACCGTTCGTCCTGAGCCGGCGCGTCGCGCCGAGTCGAAGGACGTTGTGGCCGCGCGCCCTTCGCCTGCCCCGCCTGCGGCGGCGCGCGCAGGGCGAACGGGGATGTCACCGATTCGCGACCGGGTGGGTCAGACCTCGGCGAAGTCGCCGAGGACGCCATCGTGGGCCTCGCGCAGCTTCTTGAGGGCCTGCACCTGGAGCTGCCGGATGCGCTCGCGGCTGAGGCCGAACTTGTCGCCCACGTCCGTGAGGGTGTGCTCCTCCTCGCCGTCCATGCCGAAGCGCATGCGCAGGATCTCGCGCTCGCGATCGGTGAGCTCCTCGAGGGCCGCGCGGAGCGTCGCCTCGAGCGAGATGTCCACGAGCGGCTGCATCGGCGTGTCCTGATCGGGGTCGACCACGAGGTCGCCGAGCGTGGAGCTGCCGTCCTCGCCCACGGTGATGTCGAGGCTCACGGTGTCACGCATCGCCTCGAGCAGCTCCTGCACCCTGCGCTCGGGCATCTTGAGCTGCTTGGCGATCTCGCGCGGGGTCGGCGGTCGCCCGAGCTTCGGCGTCAGCTCGCTCATCACCCTCATCACGCGGTGGAAGCGCTCGAGCGCGTTGACGGGCACCCGGATGGTGCGCCCCTGCTCCTGGGTGGCGCGGTTCATCGACTGCCGGATCCACCAGCCCGCGTAGGTCGAGAGGCGGAAGCCCTTGTGGTAGTCGAACTTCTCGACCGCCCGCATCAGGCCCATGTTGCCCTCCTGGATCAGGTCCAGGAAGGGCAGGCCGCGGCCTCGGTACTGCTTGGCGATCGACACGACGAGCCGGAGGTTCGCCTCGACCATCTCGGCCTTGGCCTCGTCCACCGCCTTGAGCGCCTCGCGCACCGCGAGCGCCGTCGCCCTCACCAGCGCGAGGGGCTGCCCCGCCTCGTGCTCGACCCGGCGCATCAGCCGCCGAGCGTCCACCAGCGTGCGGAGCACGTTCTCGTCCACGCCCTTCTTGCGCAGGCGCTCGACCTCTGCCGGCGTCGCCGCGGCGAGCTCCGACGCCGGCGCGTCGAGGACGCTCGCCACGCGCTCGATCTGGCGCTCGGCCCGCTCGATCTGCCGCAGGTAGCGCTCGATGCGGCCCGTGATGCGCTCGAGCTGCTTCTCGTGGAGCTCGACCCCCGTGAGCACCTCGGCCCGGCGATGCGCGGCCTCGTCCCGCTTCTGCGCGCTCTTCGCGCTCTTCATCGCCGCCTCGAGCTCGCGGACCTCGCGGAGCGCGGCGAGCGCCGCGTCGTGCGCCGCCGTCTCTTCCTCGGTGCCCTTTCGCAGGCTCTCGGCCACCACCTCGCGCACGCTGATCTCGCCGCGATCGAGCCGATCGAGGAGCTCCGTCAGCTCCGGCATCCGGATCGGCGTGGTCCACAGGAGCGCGAGCACGCGCGCGCGGCCGCGCTCGATCTGGCGGGCCAGCTCGATCTCGCCGTCGCGGGTCAGGAGCGCGACGTCACCGAGCCGGCCGAGGTAGCGCTCGACCGTGTCGACCTGCGGGCCCCGTCCGGCGGAGCCGCGACGGCGATCCCCCTTGCCGGCTTGGTCGGCGAGCGCGACGCCGTGCGAGGCGAGCATCCGGAGCATGCGATGGATCCCGCGCTCCAGGTTCGGCTCGTGGGCGAGCACGTCCGTGACCTCGTCGTAGGTCACGAAGCCACGCTCGCGCCCGAGCGAGAGGAGCTGCGCCTCGAGCGCCGACTGCCCCGCCTGAAGAGCCTCCGCGGAAACGGCCTCCGCGTGAACGGCTTCCTTGGTCTCGCGCTTCGTCAACTTGGTCCTGCCTTCCTGATCGTGGTCGACGCTCGGAGATCGATCGCCTCGCTTCCGGGAAACGCGGAGGTCCGAGTGCTCGCTCGTCTGGGACCGCGCTGCCCCCTCCACACTTTGGCGCCTCCGTTCACCCTGACTGCTCCGTGGGGCCCGGCGGGCGACGTACGCTCCGGCGCCGCGGCGTCTCGTCCCGCGTGCGGCGCCGCTGACCCATCCCACGCCCCGAGCCCGATGTAGCCTCCCCGCGCGGGTAGCCAACGGACCACAGTTGCGATGGCCTTGCGAAGGGCGTCGAGGCGCGGATCCCCATGGAGATCACCATGGTGCCCCGCTCGCGTCGTGTAAACCGGGGTTGCGCCCACGTCCGCCCCACCTGCGGCGGGTCTGCCGCTCGGTGTGCCACGAGGCTCAGTACGTACGAGATGCCTTTTCGTTTCGCGCACCGAGCCGCCAACACGCGAGGTGGGCGGATCAATCCTGACGTTCGATGGCGATCGTGTATCGCAGCGGATCCATCGTGTGCTCGGTCTGGACGAAGAGCGCGCCCCGCGCGCAGCGGTAGCGCTCGCCGCCGCCCTCGGTCCACTCGCAGCCCTCGAACGCGTCGCGCAGCGCGTGGATGTGGGTCCCGGCGGGCAGCACCTGGTCGCCCGCCCGGATCCGCCCGAGCTCGCCGATCGTGGCCTCGACGCGGCGCACGCCGCGGGCGTCGAAGAACACCCGGTAGGAGCCGAAGCGCCGGCTCCGGGCGTCGCCGTCCCGCTCCTCGAGCCCGAGCGCGCGGACCGCCTCTTCGCTCATGTCGATCCGGATCGGGCCGAGGGCGGCGCCGGGGACGACCTCGACCGGCTCGGGCTCCGGCTGGGGCTCGGGCTCCGGCTCGGCTGCGGGCTGCTGCGGCTCCGGCTGAGCCTCCGGAGGAGCCTCGGGCTCCGCGCGAGGCTCGGGAGCCGGCTCGCGGATCTCAGTCGCGCTCGCCCCGCAGGCGCCGAGCGCGAGTCCGAGCAGGGTCGCTCCGATCGCGATCCGTGTGTTCGTCATCGCGCAGAGGATACCTCGCCGGCTGGCGCACGCCTCCGCGCGCGACCGGCTGCAGACGGGGCTCACTCGTCGTCGTCGAGGCCGGCGAGGGCGGCGAGGCCGATCCGGAGCGCGGTGCGCAGGACGGCCTCCTCGGGAGGAGCGCTCGCGTCGATCATCCCGCTCGGCAGCGTCGGGGCCAGCGCCCGGGCGCGCGCCACCATGTGCGGGCTGACCTCGAGGCGCAGCGCGCTCTCGCGATCCGGCGGGGCCTGGCGGCTGACCACCGTGTCGAGAGACGGAACCTCGCTCTCCTCCACCGGGACCCGGGTCGTTCGCCGGCGCTTCGCGGGCGCCGCGGTCGGCGCC
>JAEZBP010000505.1 GCA_023427125.1 Pseudomonadota bacterium
GGGCGGCGGAGGCGGGGCGGACGCCTCGCACCTCGACGCGGGCACCAGCTGGAGCTGGGACGCGGGCCTCGACGACAGCGAGCTGCCGCCGCCGCAGATGGACGGCCAGGGCGAGGAGGGCACGAGCGGCGGCAGCCCCGACGACATCCTCGAGAACCCGCCGCCGACCGGCGCGTCCTCGGCGGCGCCGGCCGCCGTCGTGCTCTTCGAGAACGACTACTCGCCGCCGACCGGCACGTATTACTTCCGGCAAGAGGTCTGGAGCCACTTCAACGGCTCGCGCCTCGTGCCCTCCACGATCCCCGAGGCCGATCGCGACGTGGCGACCCGCTTCCCCGCCGGGCGCTTGAGCGTCGATCCCCCGCCGAGCGAGGGCCGCGCCGCGGTCGCCGCCACGGTCGCGCTCCTGATCGAGCACCCGCGCCCCTTCGGCCTCGAGGCGCCTGTCTCCTTCGCCGACGCGCGCAACCCGAACCCCGCGCGCTTCCGCCGCGCCTACCGCTTCTTCTCGCGCGCGCAGTCGATCGAGTTCCCGGCGCTGCTCGGCCGGCGGGCCGGCAACCCCGAGTGGCCCGAGGTGCTGCGTCAGCTCTACCTGCAGCCGCACCCGGACCCTCGCTTCTCGGAGTTCGCGCTCGAGGTCGTGAACGAGCTCCCCCCGGCGCGGCGCGACGATCCCTTCGCGCGCGCGGTCGCGATCAAGCTGCGCCTCGACGAGCTGCTCACCTACTCGACCCGCGAGCGGCACGCGGACGCTGAGGATCCGACGGTCGACTTCTTCTTCGGCAACCGCATCGGCTACTGCGTCCACTTCGCGCACACCGCCGTGTACCTGTACCGCGCGGCCGGCGTGCCGGCGCGGGTCGGGACCGGCTACGCGACGCCCGAGGCGAACCGCCAGGGCGGCTCGGCGCTGCTCGTCCGCACCGGCGACGCCCACGCGTGGCCGGAGATCTACCTCGAGGGCGTCGGCTGGATCGTCCTCGACATCGCGGCGGCGCGGAACCTCGACCCGCCGCGCCCCGCCCAGGACGACGACCTGCAGCGCCTGCTCGGCGAGATGGCGCGCGAGCAGCCGCCCGATCCCGAAGACGAGATCCGCCCACGGGAGCGCAAGGAGCCGCTGGTCGACTGGCGCTGGGCGCTCCTCACGCTGCTCGGCCTGGCGATCGCGGGCATCCTCGCCGTGCTCTACGCCATCAAGCTCGCCCGCCGCCTCGCCCCGCGCTTCGCCTCGGGCCGGAGCCTCCCGCGCGTCGCGTATCGCGCCTCGCTCGACCGGCTCGCCGAGGTCGGCCTGAGCCGCGACTACGGCGAGACGCGCGAGCAGTTCGCCGAGCGCGCCGCCGCGCTGAGCCCAGCGTTCCAGGAGGCCACCGCGCTCGTGCTCGAGGCCAAGCTCGGCCCGCCGGGCAAGCCGATCGACGAGCGCCGCTGGCGCGAGCTCACCACGAGCGTGCGCGCCGACATTCGGCGGGGCACCAAGTGGTGGCGGCGCCTCCTCGGCATCCTCTTCCCCGTCTCCTTCTTCGACTCGCGATGAGAGAGTAGGCACCCATGAGCGTCGAGAGCGACTTCCAGCAGAGCGAGCACATCACCTACGAGCCGGCGCCGCCGATCACCGATCTGGAGGGCGCCTACGGCGTCGTCACCCGCATGCGCGATCGCCTCCGGCGCTCGGTGCGCGGCCGCGACGACGTCATCGAGGCGATCATCGTGGCGATGCTGGCCGACGGCCACGTGCTCCTCGAGGACTTCCCCGGCTCGGGCAAGACCACGCTCGCCAAGGCCCTCGGCGACTGCCTGATCGACGACCGCCCGGACGACGACATCGTCGCGATCCGCCGCATCCAGTTCACGCCCGATCTGCTGCCCTCGGACGTGACGGGCACCACCATCTTCGATCCCAACACCAACAAGTTCTTCTTCCGGCCGGGCCCGGTGTTCGCGCACGTCGTCTTGGCCGACGAGATCAACCGCACCTCGCCCAAGGTGCAGTCCTCGCTGCTCGAGGCGATGGGCGAGAAGCAGGTCACGGTCGACAACCGCACGCGCAAGCTCGACCCGCTCTTCTTCGTCATCGCGACGCAGAACCCGCTCGACTTCAGCGGCACCTTCCCGCTGCCGAGCGCGCAGCTCGACCGCTTCCTCTTCAAGATCCGCATGCGCCACATCCCGCGCGAGGCGGAGCTCGAGGTGCTCGCGTCGATAAGGACGCGCCGCGCGGAGTCGCACGCCGACGATCTGCCGCGCATGACGCGCACCGAGATCCTCGACGCGCGTCAGGTCGTCGAGGAGCAGGTCCACCTCGCGCCCGCGATCCGCGAGTGCCTGGTCGACGTCGCGGAGCGCTCGCGCCAGGACCCGCGCATCCTCTCGGGCCTCTCGACGCGCGCGCTCGTCCTGATGATCCCGGCGCTCCAGGCCCGCGCGCTCACCCAGCGCCGCTCCTACGTGACCGACGAGGACGTCCGCGCGCTCGCGTTCTACACGTTCTGCCACCGCCTCGAGCTCGCGCCGGGCGCCGGCCACCCGGAGGCCGTCGTGCAGGAGATCATGGCCGGCCCGCTCGAGATGCTCGCGCGCAGGGCCGCGTCGTGAGGCCGAGATCCCTCCTCGTCTTCGCGCTCGCCTTCGCGCTCCTCGCTCGCGATCAGGAGGCCGGCGCCCAGGCCGCGGCCTCGCCCATCGCGAGCACCCCCTTGGAAGAGGAGGCGCTCGAGCTGCTCGAGAACGGCCTCTACGTCAGCGCCCGCAGCAAGGCCGAGGAGGTCCTCCGGCAGCGCCCCGACTCCATCGTCGGCCACTACGTGCTCGGCCGCGCGTTCTTCGACGCCGAGGGCTCGCTCGCCCGCGCGATGTTCCACCTCGGGCGGGCGCGCGAGCTCCACGAGCTCGAGAACCCCATCAACCTGATGAGCCCCTTCCACCAAGAGCTGCTCTACCAGACGGCGCGGCTCGCCGGGCAGATGGAGCTCTACGAGTACCAGCTCGAGCTGCTCGGCTATCACGACCACCTCTACGATCCCGATCTGGTCGCCGAGCGCACCTGGCCGCTGATGAAGCTCGGCCGCATGGCGGAGGCGCGCGAC
>JAEZBP010000586.1 GCA_023427125.1 Pseudomonadota bacterium
CGCGGGCGGTGGTGGCAGCGGCACCTGGGGAGTCACGGTGGACGGCGCGGTGAGCGAGTCGATCGGAGGTGTCGCCGCTTACAACACGGTCGCCGGCATCGCGATCACGATCGGCGGGAGCAACAAGGAGACGGTGGGGGCGGCGCGCATCGAGGCGATCCGAGGCGGCAAGTCGGAGACGACGGGGGCCGCCAAGCTGGAGACGGTCGGCGTCTACATGATCGACGCGGCCAAGAGCTACGGCGTCGACGCGCAGGCGGGCATCGCGCTCAACGTGGCCGGCTCGCTCAGCAACGACCTCGGCGGCGGGCACAGCATCGCGGCGAAGGGCCCGGTGGTCGTGACGGCGCCCAGCGCGGAGCTGAAGGCATCGGGGAAGATCACGCTCGCGTGCGGTGCCTGCAAGGTTGTAGTGTCCAGCAGCGGCATCGACATCGAGGGCGCGAGCGAAGTGCACATCAAAGGGAGCACCATCGAGCTTCCGGAGACGTCGCTCGGAACGTGAGGAGGCGGGAGATGGAGCCGAAGCGAGAGTTGCGTGCGAGCGCTCGACGTGCGAGCGGGGAGCCACGCGTCGTCTACACCCAAGCGCCTCTTGCGCTCGCGCCCTTGCTGGGCCGGCGAGGCGAGCGGTGGGGCGTGCTCATCGGGGGCGCGGAGCGCGAGCTCCCGGCGGCGTCCGACGTCGATCCCGCGCTCCTCGAAGCGATCGCCGCGCGCGGCGGGCGGGTCCTGGTCGAGACCGTCAACGGAGCGGCGCAGATCGCGGGAGGGGTCCAGACCCGCCGCGCGCTGGAGATCGACGAAGAGGGCGCGGTCGACGCGCAGGTGACGAGCTTCCGGGTCCGCGCCAAGCGCGAGCTGCTCTTGACCACGGAGCGCGCCTTCGTGTGGGTGAAGGGTCAGGACGTCGAGCTCTACGGCAAAGAGATCCTGACCCGCGCCAAGGAAGTCGCGAAGATCCTCGGCCGCCTCATCAGCTTGAACTGACCCCATGGCCAGCGAGCAACCTGCACAGACCCCCGGCATCTGGACGCTGAGCCCCGGAGACGCCGGCTACGACGAAGCGTGCCGCGCCGCGATGAAGGCCTGCGGCGTCGACCCCGACTCGTTCGGTAGCTACTCGAAGCGCTGCGACGCTCAGGACAACGCCCGCGCCGCATGCGAGGCGCAGGGCATCACGGCCAGCAACCTTCGCGACGAGGACGTCGGCACCTTCGCCACCGCGGAGTCGCAGTCGGGCCACATGGCACAGAACGCGGTGTTCCAATACAGCCGCGACGACGAGTGCTCGAACGTCCCGCCGACCCCGTTCGGCGATCCGAGCGCGCCTTCCTCCTTCGGCTACAGCTGCGAGGGTGCCCCGTGCACCGATCACTTCGGGCGCAGCAACGTGCGCGGGACGTGTCACGGCGAGATCTCCGCGGGTGTCGAGCACCAGGCCTGGCGAGAGATGGGCGCGCAGCGCAATCAGCGCCTGCCCCTGACCGACCCGAACGGCGGGCCCTGCATGGAGTCGCAGGTGCGAGCCTCGGCCGGCGTGCACGTCGACGCGAATCGACAGCAGATGGGCGGCAAGGCGAGCCGCGATCCGGCGATGGTCTCGGACCTCGCGAATGTTCAGCAGCGGAACGCAGCACGCATGAGCGCGGACGATCCGCAGGCTGCGTCGCTGGCGGCGCAGGGATCGACGGCGCCCGGGACCCCCGCCAGCGCATCGGGCCCGGGCCCGAGCCAGGCGGTCAAGGACTTCGCGGCCGAGTGCGAGGTCACGAAGTGGAAGCAGATGATGACCGAGATGCGGGCCAACGCGATCAACGGCTCGCCGCTCGGCCAGGCTGCGCAGACCCAATTCGGCAAGCCATTCACCGAGCTGACACAAGAGCAGCAGCGCCAAGTTCTTGCCAGCAACCCCGGAGCGTTCGGCTCGCCTCCCCCAGCGCCGCCGTCGAACCCGCCGGGCCTCGCGACGCCGCCTGCGCACGGACAGCAGGGCTCTCGGCGACCGCCGGTCCCGCCGAGCACGGCAGACTGTTTGGCCTACCAGGGCAACTATCTCGCCTGGCAGACCGCGAACAACCCGCCCGGAAGCCCACCGTCGTCGACCAGCTCCGGCACCGTGCCCGGCTGGGAAGGGCGCGCCCCGGGTGGTGCGTCCACTCCCGCTCCGGCGAACTCGCCGACGCCCTCAACTACTGTCGAGCTCTGATCATCGAGCCTGAATAGAGGAGACTCTCTTGTCCACTGACGCACCATTCTCGGATCTCATCTGCAGCTACTTCTCTGTGTCGGGTCCGGCTCATGACGATTGCTCGTTCATCGGGAGGCGCAATCGTGAGCGCTACGGGATGTCCGCCGCAGATGCGGACTTCTGGCTAATGGCTAACCGCGTGGAGGGCGGGACCGTGATGACACATAAGCGCGGTCCATGGAAGAATTTCATTACCGGGATATGGCGTTCACCTTTGGGTGTGAACTATGTCGCCGATGCGACGCTCCCAGGTGTTCATAGATATGACGACATGTTGAACGATTCCGCGCAGCCGCGGGACAGCACCCTGGACATGCTACCCGAGGGTGTCTGGGGGCTGGACGACGCCAACGTGTTCGCGTGGGGGACGCGTAAGGGCGCGAGCGTCGCGCGCGAGTACCCGATCTATCGATGGGACGGACAGCACTGGCGGGAGATGCCGGCGCCCGGGTTCGCGGTGACCGTGATGCACGGAATCGCTCCGGATCTGGTCTATGCGGCGGGCTGGCAGGGCGGCATCGCGCGTTGGGATGGTCGCGGGTGGACGACGCTCCCGCTCCCCACTGGCGAGGTTCTCACCGATGTGTTCGTGGCGGGGTCGGACGAGCTGTACGCGACGGGCATGAACGGCAGCCTGCTCGAGGGCTCCGGCAGCGGCTGGCACCTCATCACCCGCACTCAGGATGAGCGACTCCCGTTCACCTGCGTTGCGAAGTGGCAGGGAGAGCTCTACGTGGGCGGTGGCCCACTTGGCCTGTTTCGTCGGCACGGGGTGAGCAATCAGCACGACCATATCAAGCCGAATGTCAAGGCAACGAGCTTCGATTCACGCGTCTCGCTAGTCATCACAATGGACGGCGGGATTGCTGGAACAGCGGACGGACAGAGCTTCAAGGGTGCGGCGATGGGCACCTTGCTGGAAACGACCTCTCATATCGATATCGCCGCCTGGCCATAAACGTTGGGTTGTACGGAGTACGGGATGGATAGCATTATCGACACGCTCGCTCGGTTGATCGAGAACCCCACCGCGTTCGGCGGGAAGCAGCCGGAGACTCCGCGGCAGATTCTCTCCGATCTGTCCGGTGCTCCGGAGTCCGTCCGGCGCCTCGCCCATGCCATGGCCACTCGTGATTTTCGCGTGAACCTCGGCGCGTTCAGCATGTTCGAGTCTGGCTCGAGCGGCGTCGTCGCCAGTCTCGACGAGAGCCTCGAGCTCTCGGCCGAGCGGGCGGGGGTGGATCTGTCGAGCGTGCTGCCCCAAGGCTTCGTCCCGGCTCAGACCCTCGAGCTTGCGCCGGACGGCGGAGGGATGAGCGTGCTCGGCCTGGCGTGGGCGGGCGGTGAGGCGAGCTTCGTGCTGGTCGAGCTCGACGATCCCACCGAAGACAACCTGGTCCAGCGCTTCGCAACCCCGGCGGAGCTGCTGGACCTGCTCGACGAGAAGGCTCGCGGGCGAGCTCTCCCCGACCTCGATGCCCTTCGCGCGGCGATCGGTTAAGTCGAAGCAGATTCGGAGTCTCGCGAGGGATGATGACCGCCGCCGAGATCGAGCTGCCGGAGCTGTGGTTGGGTACGTACGTCACGCCCGAGGGCCGTAACCTCGCGCGCGTCGGATTGGGCCTGACCGCATATCTCGACGCGCCCGAGCTGTGGGCGCGCGGCGATGCGCTGCGCGTGCTCGAGACGTTCTTGCGCCGCATCCCTCGTCGTGAGCTCCTCAACGTCGCGACGTCGCTCACGCCGACTTGGCGGGCGATCGGTGCGAGCGGGCTCGACGAAGTGCTCGAGACATTCCGATACACCGGGCTGACGCGAGGCGTTCGGCACCTCTTCTGGGTGCGGCTCGCCAACGACACCGGCGCGCCGTCCCTCGGGTTCTCCTACACCGAGGTCGATCCGCAGCGGAGCGAGCGGACCGGAGTGCTGGAGATCACGCTTCCCGAGCCATGGAGGAGCGACGAGCTGCATTCGCTCGCGATGGAGGTGCTGAGCACCGGCCCGGTGTGCTCGCTCATCGCGGGCAAGGTCTTTCGCTACGACCGTCACGAGCAGGCCCGCGCGTTTCACCAGATCTATCGGTGGGCGAGCCGCTACATCGCGATCGACGTCCAGCTCGCCGACGAGATGGCCTGGCTCGCCCCTCACTCGCTGCCGGGCTCGAGCTGGCTGACCTACGTCGGCGAGCGGCTGGCGCGCACGCGCGAGATCGATCTCGGGTCGCTGCGCGCACGGGAGTGGCCTCACGACGTGCGAGCGACGCCCGTCGCCGACGGGCTCCTCCTCCAGGCGGGAGCCGAGCCGGTGCAGGGCGATCTCAACCGCCTGCGGTTCCCGCACGCCTACAGCGAGGTCGCGAGGCTGCTCGGGCCCTACTTCGCCGACCCGCCGCCGGAGCTCTGGGGCAGCTTCCACCTCCAGAAGCACACCTCGCTTTGGTTCCGACGTTTGATCGAGCCGACGCCGTGGATCGAGCGGCGCATCGACCTGGACGTGTGACCTCGGAGAGCGCAGGATGACGACGTGTCGCTGACCGTGACCAAGATGCTGGCCGGGACCTGCAAGCAGAAGCTCCGCTTCGTGCCCACGGCGCCCAACACCTGCTTGATCCCCGCCCCGCCGCCGCCGGCCGGGCCGAAGGGGATCCCCACTCCCTTCCCGATCACGACGGACACCGGCACCATCGATGAGAAGCCGGTGCCGAAGGTGAAGCACAAGGGCGGCGAGGTGCCGAACATCGACTCCATCTTCGGCGGCATCAAGGGCAACAATGCGGGGGTCGGTGACCTGCCGCCCGGCACGCCCAAGAAGGACATCCTCAGCGGCGTGATCGGCGGGCAAGCCTATGCGATCAGCGGCTGTCCCAACTGCAAGGTCGGGGGGAAGTCGTTCGTCTGGTTCAGCTCCCCCGGAATGGGGAACAACAAGTAGACGCCCTCACCCGCCGACGAACGCGTCGAGGCCGTGGGCGCGGAACATCACCTCGACGAGCGCGAGCGGCGCACGCGCACGCGGGTCGGCTCCGGCCACCGCGGTGAGCGCGCGGGCCAGCCAGACGCGGAGGGCGCGTACGTGCAGCGCCGTCGCGAGCGGCAGCGGGCCGAGCGCGTCGCGGCAGACCCACGCGGTGGCGCGGATGTAGAAGCTCTCCACCGCAGCGCATCGAGACCCGAGCTGCGGCGCCGCCCCAGCGTACAGACCGTCGCGCTCGATCGACTCGCCGGCCTCGATCATCCAGTCGATCGCCCGGCGCGTGAGGTCGTCGGACGACCGAAACGACGCGAGCGGCTCGCGCCACCGGCGAAGGCTCTCGACGAGCATGCCGCTGAGCTCGCGCTCGGCCGCGCCGTCCGAGGGATCCGGGCTCTCGTAGGCACGGATAACCTCAGGGTCGAGCCCACGTGCACGGATCGCGCTGGCGAGCGACCAGACCCCACGCGCGACATCGTGCGGCGGCGCCGCATCGGCGAGCGCGCGATAGAAGGCTCGCACCTGGGCGCGAGACGCTCGGTGCGCCCCATCGACCGCGACGTCGTCGGGCACGCGACCCACCCGGCTCGGGCGAGGGAGCCCGCGCAGCGTCTCCACGCCGGGGGCCACCGGGGGATCGCCGCTCTCGCGTCCGATGCCATCGACCACGCAGGCGCACTCGAACGCCGCAGACACCCGAACGCGCTCTCCATCGAACACCAGCTGCGTCGGGAACGCGCGACAGCCTGCCGGCTTCGCATCGATCCCTCCGCACGCATGGAGCTGACAGCGGTTCGCGTCATCCAGGTAGCGGCAGCGGCCCTCGACGAGCACCGGCGCCAGCGCGGCGCCTTCACGGGCTCCTCCGCGCACCGGGAAGAAATCGTGCGGCTCGTCGGGGAGCATCACCTGCGCGCGCGCGGCCTCCAAGGGTGTGAAGAGGATGGAGGGAAAGACATGACAGCAGACGCCGCTCCCGCTGCACTCGAAGCGCCAGCCGTCGATGGGATCGAGCGGGACATCGAGCAGGTCCGCGTCGGGATCGGCGTCGAGGTCGGCGGGCGGCGCCGGGCCTTCCTCGAGCAGACCGTCGGCAGCGAGGTGATCGAGGAACGCGATCAGATCCTCCGGCGCCACCTCGATGTCGCGTGCGCGGGCCGCGAGCACCAGCCCTTCCACGTCGCGCGTTCCGTCCGCGAGCGCGAGGACCTGCCACTGCACCGGCAGGATGCGCGAGACGCGCCGCGACGCCTCGTGGTGGAGCACGACGCTGTCGATCTCGCCGACGTGGCGGCGAACCACGACCTCGTCCTTCAAGCGCGGCCGGCGAGCAATCACGGTGCGCATCATCCCTCGTGCGAGCCCCGAGCGCCCGCTCGAGATGGGTCTCGGAGCGCTGCTGCCGCTCGACGAGGCGATCCCGGAGCTGGCGGTAAATGCCAGCGAAGTGGCAGCGCCGGCCGAAGCCGAGGCCGAGCCCAGAAACGAACAAAGCCGGAATCCCGAAGGATTCCGGCGCCTTGCGGAAGAGAGGACTCGAACCTCCACGACCTTTCGGCCACTGGAACCTGAAGCGTGCCGGAAGCCTCGCCCTGCGCGGAAACATTGGGGTTTGTCGCGTCACGAGCCGTCCCGAAGCGACC
>JAEZBP010000663.1 GCA_023427125.1 Pseudomonadota bacterium
GCGCATCGCGATCGCGAGCCAGCTCGATCTCCTCGCGCGGCCGGCGCTCGTCGATCGGCGCGGCGAGGCCGATCTGCTGGCGAGCTTCGGCGCACTCCTCGCGGACGGCCCGCTCGCCACGCTCGCGCTCGACGCGAGCGCGTGGATCCCGACGCGCAGCGAGCCCGAGGGTCTCGGGCGGGTGCGCCTCGCGCCGAGCCTGGAGGGGAGCGTGCGCCCGGCCGAGTGGCTCGCGCTCCGCACCCGGCAGGGCGCGCTGATCGACGCGAGCGATCAGGGCGCTCGCCTCTGGGCGTTCGCCATCGGCGCCGACGCAGGCATCACCGAGTGGCTCGCCGCGGGGATCGAGCTCGACGGATCGATCGGCCGCTTCGCCGATCGCGAAGGCGCGGCGCTCGCGCTCGGCGGTGGCCTCGAGCTCCGCCTCGAGCTCTTCGAGCTCGCGCTCGGCGCCCGCGTCGCGCTCACCGACGAGGCGCGCGCGCTCTTCGGCGAGTGGTCGGCGATCGCCTCGGTGCGCGTCTTCTCGCGGTGACGCGCTTCGCCGCGCGCATTCGCGCAATCGTGCATTCGCGTATGAGGGCCGGGGCCTCGCCTTCGGCTCGGCTCCCGGCTCTGGCCGCTACGATGGGGCTTCCGCGCACGCTGGCCGGCCGCTCGTTCGCGCGACCTCGATGGCCGTGGCCGTGATCGCTCTCGCGGATGTCGGCCTCGGTCTCCGAGTCGGAGCTCGGCCACCTCGGTCTCCGACTCGACCTCGGGTCGGGGCCGCGCTCCTTCGCGCGCGACCGAAGTCACTCGATGCGGAAGACGGGGCCCTTGGGCACGAAGGGAAAGCGGGCGTCGCCCGGCGAGAGGAACGCGTGGCTCCTCGCGATGCGGAGCGGGTCGCACCAGCCGTCCGTGATGACGAGGATCGGTCCTTCCTTCGGGAAGTCGTCGGCCGCCTCGATGAGATCGATCGCCGGCTGCAGCACGGTGCCGCCTCGGCCTCGCACCTTCACGTGTCCCGCGATCGCCTCGGGCTCGACGTAGCCTTGGTCGTGAGGCGCCGCGTCGCAGAACACCAGCCCCACCAGCGGCACGTCGCGCGAGAGGCAGGTGCTCGCGATCGCGCCCAGCCCCTTGGCCAAGAGCACGCGATCCATCGACCCCGAGGTGTCGAGCACGACCGCGAACGTGCGCGCCTCGCCGAGGTCGGACGGGCGGGCCACGCGCGGCCGCGGGATGTCGGGCGTGGCGGACTGACGCCGGCTCGGGCGCGCGTAGGTGCGCCTCAGCTCGAGCGGCGGAAAGTGGTGATCGACCCAGCGGGCGAGCTCGACGTCCCACGGGACCGGCGGCTGCGAGAGCGCGCGGATCTCCTCGACGAGCCCGGCCGGGAGCAGCCCTCGGCCGCCCCCGAGGTGGAGCTCGAGGCCGTCGGCCAGGCACCGCCGGTAGAGCTCGTCGAGGCCGATGCCGGCGCCCCGTGTCCACCACCCGCGCTCGCCCAGCACGTCGCACGCACCGACGCCGCGAAACGTCGCGAGCTTGCGCGCCCGCCGCAGATCGCCGGCGACGCGATCGTAGATGCTCTCGGCGCTGAGGCCGTCGAGCTCCGGATCGTGCAGCATGCCGAACGAGGGCGGCGTGCCCACGCCCATCTCGGTCAGCCACCCGTTGATCACGTAGTCGCACGCGACGTTCCACAGGAACGGGTCGCGCCCCGCGCAGCGCGCGCCATGACGGAGTCCGACATGGAGGAGCTCGTGGGCCATGACGAAGCGCAGCTCCTCGGGCGACATCGCCGCGGCGGGTGCGATGTAGATCTCGCGGGCCTCGGGGCTGACCGCCGCCACCGAGATGCCCATGCGCTGGCAGAGGCTCGCGTCCTCGATGATGTCGAAGCTCGCCGCGAGCGCGCCGAGCAGCGGGTAGGCGCTCATGAACCAGTCGCGAGCGCGGCGCGCGGCCGAGCGCTCGGTGGGGCGAGTCCCCAGCACCTTCGAGACGCCCGCCGCGACCTCGACGGCGCTGGTGACGGCGAGCGCGACGCCATGGCCGAAGACCCGCTCCCACTCGACCGGGTCGCGCCACGCCGGCGCCTGCTCGGCGCGCATGTCGCATCCATCGGGGCCGGCGGTGCCGAGGCCGCACAGCTCGAGCGGGATGCCGTCCTCACGCAGCCGGCGATCGAGCACCTCCTCGATCCGGCCCGGGAGCTCGACCCGGCCGGGCATCCCCTCGGGCGCGCGGCCGAGCTTGAGATCGTGGAGGAAGCGATGCACCACCGCGCAGCAGGCGGTGTTCCACAGCCGATCGCCCGGCCCTCGAGCGAAGTGCCCGAGGCCGAGGTGCAGGAGCGCGTGCGCGATCATCCACACCCACTCCTCGGCGTCGGCGCGCCGGGTCGGGTGCAGGTGGAGCACGCCGTTCTGCGTCACCAGCACCCAGCCATCGGACGGACAGAGGTTCTGCGGGTGGCGGAGGGTCTGCGCGCGCGAGAGGAGCGGCGCGAACATCGGGTGCTGATTGAGCGTGGCGAGCGCGGCCTGCACGTTGGCGCTCGCCAAGTCGATCGGCGGGGCCTTCTTCTTCCGGCTCACGGCTTGCGCTGCACGATGCGCGGCAGATCGCGGACGACCTCCACCATCAGCCAGGGCGGGAGGGTGGCGCCGTCGTCGTCCGACGCGACGACCATCTGCGCGAGCTCCAGGCTGATCACCGAGAGATCGCGCAGGAGGGCCTTGGCGCGGTGCGCGAGCCTCTGGTGTGCCTCGGCCAGCGAGGTGCGCTCGGGGGGCAGCTCCTTGATCAAGCGCGCGCGGAGCGACTGCGCGAGGAAGTAGAGCAGGTCGCGATCGTCGGGGGCGTCGGGCCAGCGCTGATCGCCCTTGAGGATGGAGTCGAGCATGAAGCGGCGGTCGCGCTGCTTCACGAACGCGCGGAACTGCTGCGCGTGGTGCGGCGAGAGGCAGCCGTGCGCGAGCACCTCGAGCAGCTTCGCGTCGGGCGCGTCCGCGTACTCGCTCAGCGCATCGCTCAGCATGTGCCAGCTGCGCGGGCTCGAGAACGGCTCTTCGTGCTTGGGCGGCGGCGAGAAGAGGTGATCGGGGCGCGCCTCCACGTACTCGATGACGAGCGGATGCAGGCTCGACTCGCGCGCCCACTCCAGCCAGTCGTGGTGGGAGGGCGCGAGGTGCACGTGGACCATGCGGTTGAGGAGCGCCGACGACATCGGCTTCACGATCGCGCTGTCCTGCGCGCGGTTGCCGGCGCCGATGACGATCGAGCCGGCCGGCAGCTCGTACTCACCCACCCGCCGCTCGTGGATCAGCGAGTAGAACGCCTTCTGCACCTCCTGCGAGCACGCATTGAGCTCGTCGAGGAAGAGGACGTAGGGCTCCTCGCGGGCGATGGTGCGCGGCGGGCAGAAGCGACTCTTGCCCTCGACGATCTGCGGGACGCCGAGGATGTCCTCGGGCGCCAGCTGACTCCCGAGGAGCGACACGCAGGGCAGCCCGAGGTCGGCCGCGAAGCGCTGCACGAGCGACGACTTCCCGATGCCCGGCGGACCCCACACGAACACCGGCCGGACGACCGCCACGTGCAAGAGCAGCTCAGGCAGCTGCTTCGGCGTCACCGCGGCGTCGGCGCGCATCAGCTCTCCGCCCGGCGCGCGGCGAAGATCGCCGTGCACTCCGGCACCCGGGCCCAGCCCTCCGAGCGGATGCGGGAGGCGAGCGCGTCGCCAAAGAAGCTGCCGCAGACCTCGGCCGCGCGCTCGGCGTCCTCGAAGGCGTAGTCGGTCCGGATCCATGTCCGCGCGAGCTCGTGCGCGCGCTCGAGGTGCTCGAAGTACTCGTCGAGCGCCGCGTGCTCGCGCGGGGTCTGGTGGCCCGTGCCGAGCGTCTCGATCACGACGAGCGCGCCGCCCGGGCGCACCACCCGGCGCATCTCGGCGAGCGCCCCGTCGACCTCGCGCTGCCAGCCCTCCGGCATCCAGTGACGGAAATGGCCGAAGACCCAGCCGGCGATCGCCACGTCGCAGCTCGCGTCGGGGAGCGGCAGCGCGCGCGCGTCGGCCAGGTGGATCGTGAAGTCGACGCCGCCCTGCGCCTCGAGCCTGCGCCGCGCGACCTCGAGCATCGGCCCCGCGCGATCCACGAGGTGCACCCTCTGCGCGCGAGCGCCGATCGTCCGCGCGATGCGGCCGGTGCCCGCGCCGACGTCCGCGACGATCGCGCCGTCGATCGAGGCGACGCGCTCGAGCGCGCGCGCCAGCTCGCCGTCCGCGTCCTCCGCCGAGATCAGCGCGTCGTACGCCTCGGCTCGCTCCTCATAGATGCGCGCCTGCTCCTCACTAGGATCGGTCATGAGAGCGGGGACGATAGCGCCATGCCTCGCGCGGCGCGACCCCTCTCGATTGAATCGCGAAAACTTTCTGTTTGACGCACCAAGCCTCTCGCGCCATCCTGAGCGGCTCGGAGCACTCCCATGGCCCGCCCGCACACACGAAAGCAGCTCACGCTCGCCCTCTCGGCGGGTATGCGCCGTCGTGTCCGGACGGTTCGTGTCCGGACGGTTCGCTGCACGCGCCCCGCGTTCCACTACGCGGTGCTCTGCGTGTGGCCCGTGTCGCACTGCGCCTGAGCGGGAGACTCTCGTCGGCTCGTGAGAGGAGGCTCACCTCCTCCGTCCGGAGCCCGAGAGCCGCTCAGGCCGGCACGTGATCGCCAACCACCCTCCCCTGCGCCTCGTCCTCGGACGGCGGCGAGGCGCGGACGTGTATCGATCTTGGAGAGCTCTCATGGCCCGCACAATCAAGCTATCGTCCCTCCGAAACTTCGGAATCATCGCGCACGTCGACGCGGGAAAGACCACGCTCACCGAGCGGATCCTCCACGCCAGTGGCCGCGTCCATCGCGCCGGCGGCGTCGATGAGGGGACGACCACCACCGACTTCGACCCCGAGGAGCGAAGGCGCGGCATCACCATCGGCGCCGCCGCCGTGACCTGCTCGTGGAGCGGACACACGCTCACGCTCGTCGACACCCCCGGCCACGCCGACTTCACCGTCGAGGTGGAGCGCTCGCTGCGCGTGCTCGACGGCGCGGTCGTCGTGATCGACGGCGTCGCCGGCGTGGAGCCGCAGACCGAGAAGGTCTGGCGCCAGGCCGACCGGCACCGCGTCCCGCGCGTCGTCTTCGTCAACAAGCTCGATCGCGCGGGCGCCGATCTCGATCGCTCGGTGGCCTCGCTCGCCTCGCGCCTCGGCGTGAAGGCGGTCGTGGTCGCCTGCCCGATCGGGGCCGAGCGGGAGCTCGAGGGCGTGCTCGATCTCGTGCACGCTCGCGCGCTCGTGGGCGGCGAGGTCCGCGAGGTCCCTCGTGAGCTCCGAGGCGAGCTCGAGCAGCGCCGGCAGGCGCTGATCGAGGCGTGCGCGGAGGTCCACGAGGGCGTGCTCGAGGCGTGGGTCGCCGGCTCCGACATCGGACCTGCGCTCCTCCTCGAGGCGCTGCGACGCGGGACGCTCACCTCGCGCTTCGTGCCCGTGCTCGCGGGCGCGGCGGCGCTCGGCGCCGGCGTCCCTCTCCTGCTCGACGCGATCGTGGCGCTGCTCCCTGCGCCGGAGGAAGGCGAGCCCCTCGCCGACCTCGGAGGCGGTGAGCCGCGCTCGCGATCGCGTGAAGCTCCGCTCGCCGCGCTCTGCTTCAAGGTGTCGTTCGACGCCTTCGGAGCGCTCGCGTTCGTGCGGGTCTACGCAGGGACCTTGCGCCGGAGCGAGGTCGTCACCACCGGACGAGGCGATCGGCTGCGCGTCGGTCGGCTCGTGCGCCTCTTCGGCGGTCGCCGGGAGGACATCGACGAGGCGTGCGCCGGCGAGATCTGCGGTCTCGTCGGCGCGGAGCTCGCGACGGGAGAGACGCTCTCCGATCCGGAGGCGCCGATCCTCCTCGAGCCCGTCTCGGTGCCCGAGCCCGTCGTGCGGGTCGCGCTCGAGCCGCGTACGCGTGGCGATCGCGATCGGCTCGGCGAGGCGCTGCGGCGGCTCCGCGTCGCCGATCCCTCGCTCGTGATCGCGAGCGACACCGACACAGGACAGACACTGCTCGCGGGCATGGGCGAGCTTCACCTCGACATCGCGGTGAAGCGGCTCGCCAGCGAGCACGGCGTCGAGGTCGCGATGGGCGCGCCGAAGGTGGCCTATCGCGAGAGCATCACGCGCGTGGCGCAGGTGGAGCACGTCCACAAGAAGATGACCGGCGGCCCCGGTCAGTTCGCGCACGTGATCCTCGAGGTCGCTCCCGCCGAGCGTGGCCGAGGCTTCAGCTTCGAAGACCGCGTCACGGGCGGCGCCATCCCGAAGGCCTTTCTTCCGGGCGTGCACAAGGGCTGCCTCCTCGCCGTGAGCAGCGGCGTGGTGGGCGGCTTCCCGGTGGTCGACGTGCGCGTGACCTTGCTCGGTGGCTCGTTCCACTCGAACGACTCGAGCGAGCTCGCGTTCCAGATCGCTGGTGAGCGCGCCTTCCAGGAGGCCTGCAAGCAAGCCGGGCCCGTGCTGCTCGAGCCGTGGATGCGGCTCGAGGTGCGCGTGCCTACCGAGAGCGTCGGCGCCGTCGCCGGCGATCTCTCCTCACGGCGCGGCCGCGTGATCGAGCTCCGGCACGATCCGCTCGGCCGGGTCATCGAAGCCGAGGTCCCGCTCGCGGAGATGTTCGTCTACGCCACGCGCCTCGGCAGCCTCACCGCAGGGCGAGGCACACACACCATGGAGCTCTCGCGCTACGCGCCGCTGCCCGACGCCCTCGTGGCGCGGGCGCTCGCCGGTCGATGAGCTCGCGGGACGGGTGGCGCACCACGCTCGCGAGGCGCGCCACCCTCCCCCGCTCTACCCGCCGTGCATCGCACGCGGATCCAACGTCACGAAGGCCGCCTCCGCGCCGAGCTCCACGCGCGCCGCCGACGAGCCACGATGACGATCCCGATCGCGACGATCGCGCCAGGGAGCCCGCTCGAACCGCCGACCGCGCGGCAGCCGCAACCGTCGGGCGTGCTCGGGACGAGGCCTCCATCGATCCCCGTGGCACCCGCGTCGCCTCCCACCCCGGCGTCG